>JBCCUP010000056.1 GCA_039196715.1 Pseudomonadota bacterium | reverse complement strand
CCGGTCAATGCGGTGACACGTGCGCCACCTGCTTCCGATCCTTCGCCGCGTCTGGCTTTGCCAGGACGCGACTCCCACGGCGTATTCCCAAACCCCGTGGGAGCTTCGGCCTTGCTGCGCCGCAGAGGCGCAGTAAGCCGGGGGGCCGCCTGCGGACGAATGCGATGTATCCACAAGCCACGGGGCTTCGCCGCGTCTCGCTCCGCGAGGACGCCGCTCCCACGGCACTTTGGACGCACTCAGATACCTGTGGGAGTTCCGGCCGTGCTGTGCCGTTCAGGCAAAGCACGCCGGACGAATGCGGTGTATCCGCAAGCCACGCGGCTTCGCCGCGTCTCGCTCCGCGAGGACGCCGCTCCCACGGCACTTTGGACGCGCTGAGATACCTGTGGGAGTTCCGGCCGTGCTGTGCCGTTCAGGCGCAGCACGCCGAACGAATGCCATGTTTTCCGCAAGCCATAGGCCTTCGCTGCGTCTCGCCGGCCTGCGGCTCGGCGAGGACGCCGCTCCCACGGCTGAGGGTGCGTCTCGCTCTCGCGATGGCGCGCTGTGAGGCGTGTCTCAGCCGTCGAGATCGAGTTGCGAGAGCGGGCTGGCGTATTCGACCCAGGTCTCGATCTTGGCGATGGAGGCCACGTCGGCCACCAGGCCCTGCTCGTCGTTTGTCGCGACCAGTTTGGCTTGCAGCTCGGGGGCATCGTGTTCGTTCAATGTGTCGACACTCAGCACACCCACCCCGATCAGCAGCTGCGCATGGTTCATGTCCATACCCGGTACCCGCAAGAGGTCCGACAGGCTGCGCCAACGTCGCACCTGCGACACGTCCTGTTCAATCGCCGTGGCCATGAGCCGCAATTTGGATTCGGAATCGGTTTCACGCAGGAGATCGTGCGTCGTGCGAATGCCGAGCTCGCGCATCTGCTGCAGGGTGTGCTCGTCGAGCCCGATCAGGTCCGCCACTCGGTATTCCCCGCTGCCCGCAGCCGACTTCCGCAAACCCTGTGCGATCTGCACACCCGGCAGCGAGGTCGTCTCACGGCTTTGTTCGGAGGCCCGGTTGAAGGCCTCGGCGTCCACCGGGGCCACGGTGTCGGGCACGGTCACCGGCGCCTCGCCGCCGACTTGTCGCACCATGTCCTGGGCGCGCCGCAACCGGTTCTCCAGTTCATCCCTGTCCGTCTCCAGGCGGCGCACCTGGATGGCGAGCTCCTCTTCGCGCGCAGAGGAATTGCCACTCGACATGTGCCGGAAGCCCCACCCGACGATGAAGCCGATCACGCCCGCCGCAGCAAGCAGCACCGCGATCTCGCCGATCAGGTAGGTCATGCCCATCATGGTTATTCTCCGAAAACGTTAAACTCGATGCGCCGGTTCAGGGCACGCCCCTCGGCCGTCTCGTTGGTGGCTATGGGACGCTGCGGACCGTACCCTGTCGCCAGGATGCGCGAGGTCGCCACGCCGTGTTCGATGAGGTACAAGCGTACCGTGTCGGCCCGATCCTGACTGATCCGGTTGTTGAGCTCGAGCGACCCGCGCGAATCGGTGAAGCCGGCGACTTCAACGCGCACGGCCGGGCACTGCGAGAGGATCTCGGCAACACCGTCGAGCACAGCGAAGGATTCGAAGCTCAGGCTGGTCGACGCCCGCTCGAAGGTGATTTTCTTGTCGCGCATGAACGTCGCGAGGTTGCCGTTGCAGACAAAGGCACTGACGCCTTCGACCGCACCGCCGTCGTCGACGTAGGTGAATTCGGTGCGCCACGAGAGGTCTGGCGGTGTCAGTTGCACCAGCGCGCGGCGAATCGCCTGCTCCTGCGCGCGGTCCTGCACGAGGCCGGTGACCTTCAACTGCCCGTTCGACAGCACCGCGTTCCCGCCGCCCATTTCGTTCAGCACCGTGGCGGCGGTCAGCACCGCCTCAGGCCAACTCTCCGGCAAATTGTCGTGCGCCCGCGCCGTGATGTTGACCCGCACTCCGTTGGCAATCTCGCGCAGGCGCGCCAGTGTAGCGAGCATTGCGTCGTCGTCGTTGATGGAGTCGCCGCTGATCGCGAGGCCGGTGTCGTCGAGGCGGATGCCGGTGGCCCAGGCGCCACCCGTCGAGTCGATCGACGCGGTGTCCCGCACTGGCTCCGCCGCTGTCGCGGTGTCAGCGACATCGGTATCGCCGTCAGCCGCCGCCGTGACCACGCTGCCGTCGGCCGCATCGCCTGCCCCGCTGTCGGCGTCGACACCGCCTTCAGCCAGTGCGTCGCCGTCCGCATCGCTTGCGGACCGTGTGGGAGTGTCCCGCACCGCGCTGTGGATCCCGGTGGACCGCGTCGCTTTGAACCCGAGCGGGCCGGCTTGCCAATCGGCCTGCTGCACACCGATCTGCTGCCGCAGCAAGCGCAACGTGGTCTCCTGCACACCGGTCTGACCGGCTGCCAGCAGGCGCCGACCGTCGGCCTGCACGCTGACCCCGGCGATGCCGGCGTTGTTCAAGCGCTCGATCGCCTCGGCTTGTATATCGCGCTCGATGCGCGGCGCCTCTGTCACCGCTGCGTAGGCCACCAACAACGACAGGGCAATCAGCCCGACCAGGGTGAGAATGACTCTGCGCACTAGAACCCGTCCGTCATGATGTCTCCGTCGGCACCTGCCGTGCCGACTGCCTCTGCGCGCACTGCCGGTTTATTGACGCACGCTGTGCTCGCGGGCGTCGCGATATTGCAACCACGCTCCGCCTGACTGTTTCGCTAGTTTAACATTCACTGCAGCAAAGTTGGACAACTGACGGTCATTCCGGGAACTTGCGGTGCGACAGGCGGGTCCGAGTGGTACCGGAGCGGCAGTTTCCATGCACTCACCGCGATCGGTTTTGTCAGTGTCTTGACCGGGGTTTGCAGCGCACTCCCCGGTTTTTTTTTGTCAGTCCCAACGCGCCAGTGTGTGGGTGACACCGCCGCTCTGCAACGACGCCGACGTCGACGTCGTCTCCAGCGCCTCCGCCAGACGGTACCACGCGGCCCGACTCAAGCGGCCCTCGAGCGGCAAGCGGCCGTTGGCTGTGCCGGGCACCGGCCTGACAACACAATACGCCGCGCCCGTTTCGTCCGAACTGGCGCCCCGAATCGGGTGCGCCTCGCCAATCCAGACGGATTCGCCGAGCGACGTGGTCGCAACCCAGACCGGGTCTGACGCATCCGTATCGGCGCGCTCGACGTCGACAATCAGAAACGGCACATCAGCCACCTCGATGCGCAGGCGTTCGGCCGGGGTGACCAGGGCGTACTCGCCCGGGCCGTCGCAACGCAGGATCGACGCAAACAACACCACCAGTGCCTCGCGCTCGATCGCCCCGCCCTCGTGCCACCAGCGGCCGTCCTCGTCGATGCGGATGTCGATGCGACCCTCACGCGGCGGCGACCAGCTGTGCACCGGCGGCAGCGCTGCGGCAAAGGCCTCGATCTCGCGACTCAGGCGCTCCAACGCGAGCGAGCGGGTCACCGCAACAGCTCGATACGCCCTTCGAAGGACGCGAGGCACTCGGGGTTCTTCAGCTGACTCGGCGGCGGCGTTGGGTCGCCGTTGACGAGGTCGCGCACGTAGCGCTCGGCCAGCTTGCCCGCACGGGTGTGCGGAAAAGCGCTCACCTGCAGTATCACGGCCGGCACATGCCGCGGTGAGGCCCGCGTCGACAGGGCCTCACGAATCACCTGGCGCAAGTCGTCGTCGAGCCGCAACTCCCCACGCAGGCGCACAAACAGCACCATGCGCGCGTCGCCCTCCCAGCGCTGCGCCACGGCGACCGAATCGAGCACCGGTTCAAGGGTGTTGACCACCCTATAGATCTCGGAGGTGCCGATGCGCACACCCGAGATGTTGAGCGTGGCATCGGAACGCCCGTGAAACACCACACCGCCGGTGTTCGAGAGCGAGATGTAGTCCCCGTGGTGCCAGACACCCCGGTAGCGTTCGAAGTACGCGGCTCGAAAGGCGGCGCCGTCCGGGTCACCGAAGAGGCCCAGTGGCATGCTCGGAAACGGGCGGGTGCAGACCAACTCGCCCTGCTCGCCGAGCGGAACCGGTTCACCGTTATCGTTCCAGACTTCCACCGCCATGCCGAGAGCCAGGCATTGTAATTCACCTCGGTGCACGGGCAGACGAGGGTTGCCGCAGGCAAAGCAGCCCATGATCTCGGTGCCGCCGGCGATCGAAGACAGGCGGATATCAGACTTGATTTCACGGTAGACGAAATCGAAGCCCGTCGGCGAGAGGACCGAGCCGGTACTCAGCACCACGCGCAAGGTGTCGAGCTTGCAGTCTCTGACCGGTCGGCCGCCGTGCTTGCGCAGATGCTGCAGAAACCGCGGCGAGGTACCGAACACGGTGATGCCGAAGGCGTCGACCAGTTCAAACAACGCGTTGCGGTGCGGCTGCAGCGGCGAGCCGTCGTAGAGCACGACGCTGGCGTTGCACGCCAGCGCGCCGAGCAGCCAGTTCCACATCATCCAGCCGACGGTGCTGTAATAGAACACCGTGTCGGACTCGGTCGTGCCGATGTGCAGGCTGTGTTCTTTCAGCAACTGCATCAACACGCCGCCGGCGCTGTGCACCAGGCATTTCGGTGGCCCGGTGGTGCCGGAGGTGTAGACCACCAACAGGGGGTGGTCGAAATCCAGCTGACGAAACTCCGGCGTGCGCGGCTGGTACGCAGCCAGTGCGCCACCGAACAGCACGGCATTGCGAAAGCTCCGTGGCAGCAGCGGCTGGTCCTGCACGTAGCCGCAGACGCCCACCCGCGCCACGCTCGGCAGCTGCTGCACCACCGACTCGACCTTCGCCAGGCTGTCGATGGTCTTGCCGCGGTAGAAGTAGCCGTCTGCGCAGAACAGCACCTTGGGCTCGCACTGCGAGAACCGGTCGACGATGGCCTCGGCACCGAAGTCCGGTGCGCAGGCCGTCCACACCGCACCGAGGCTTGCAGAGGCCAGCATGATGGCGACCGCTTCGGGCATGTTCGGCATGATGCCGGCGACCACGTCACCCTCCTGCACGTCCCACTGCTGCAGCAGTTGCTGGGTGCGGGACACGAGCCGGCTCAACTGCTCCCAGGTGAGCTCGCTCTCGACCCGGTCCTCACCGCGGAAATAGAGCGCCGTGTCCTGGTCGCGGCGACGCAGCAGGTTCTCGGCAAAATTGAGTTTGGCGCCGACAAACCAGCGCGCGTCGTGGAGCGCGTCGCCCTCCACCAGGACCGCGCTCGCTGCGCGGCTGGCCTTGATCTCACAGTGGTCCCACACCAGACCCCAAAAGGCCGCCGGGTCGTCCACCGACCAGCGGTGCAACGCCGCGTAGTCGGCGAAACGCTCGCCGGTCAGGCCCTCGGCGGCTTTCTGGAACCGGGCCAGTGAAGACTGCTGCGCGGCCTCGTGGCTCGGCGTCCAGAGCAGGGTCGGTGCGGGTGCAGCCGCGTCGGCGGGCGGGCTCATCAGGCGTGTCCTGGTGCTGTGCAGGTGGGTCGGTTATCGGGTCGGCGCGGTCACCGCCCCAAGGTGAAAAACTCCGGGTTCGGCAACATGCCGAGGCCGTTGGCCAGGCGATTGGACATGCCGAAGAACGCGGTGATCGCGGTGATGTCCCAGACGTCGTCGGCGGTGAAGCCGACGTCGAGCAGCATCGCGTGGTCCTCGTCGTCCACCTCGTCAGACTGGAAGCTGACTTTCTCGGCATACTCGAGCATCGCACGCTGCCGCTCGCTGAGCTCGGTTTTTCGGAAGTTGACCGCGACCCGGTCGGCGAGCAGCGGGTCCTTTGCGTAGATCCGCAACAGCGCGCCGTGGGCCACCACGCAGTACTGGCAGCGGTTCAACGCGCTCATCGCCACGACGATCATCTCACGGTCGGCCACCGGCAAGGTGTCGCTCTCGCGCTTCATGAGCGCATCGTGGTAGTCGAAGAAGGCCAGAAACTCGGCCGGGCGGCGCGCCAGCGCGAGGAACACGTTCGGCACGAAGCCGGCCTTCTCCTGGACCGTGAGGATCCGCTCGCGCACGGCGTCGGGCAGGTCAGACAGATCCGCGTCGGTGTGGTCGAACAGCGCCTTGGGCATACGAGTCTCCGAGATCAGAGCGCACTATCGCACGCCTGAGCGCGGTCAGCGAGTGCGTTGCGTGTTTCTCGGTGAGGCGGCAGGCGCCGCGTGCTGTGCCAGCCGCAACGTGAGGTTGTCGGCGCTGGCACCCGGGTCGACGTCGCGGGGTAATCTAGCGTCGTTGGGACTTCTTGAGGTCCTTGAGCGCGCGCTTGAATGCCTTGTTGGTGACGATCTCGGGCTCGACCATCGGCATCGGCTCAGGCATGTCCTCGGGCTCGGTCCCGAGGTCTTCGTCGTCGATGTCGTCGCCCATGGGCTCGCCGTCCATCTCGACCACGATCTGGAGGTCGTCTTCGTCGTCGTAGTCGTTGGTCGTGGAGAACGGCACGATCTCGGCGCCGCGGTGCGCGTCGTCGATCGGGTCGTCTTCGTGGTCGTCGTAGGCGTCGCCGTCGACGACACCGTCGACGCTGTCCTGATCGGCCACACCGTCGTCGTTGATCGCGTGGGCACCGGCGACGCCAACGGCCGTCGCCCCGATCGCGGCATCCTCGGACGGGTCGTCCGCGGTGTCGTCGGCCGGCGCCGCATCGTGAACGCCCTGCGTGTGCTCGCGGAGCTCGTGCTCGGCCACCACGGCGATGCCGTCGAGTCTGGTTTGCGCGGCCGCGGGCAGGCCCGGCGGGATCACCCCGGCCGAGAGCATCTCGAGGCAGCCGTCGAGCAGCAGGTTGGCGGTGTCTTCGTGGCCATCGGCATCGAGCACGCCGGCTTCGGCCACCGCGTCGAGCTGCAGGAACATGTCACTGTCAAGCAGGATGTCGGTCAGCGAGTGGCGCGCCAGCGCGCCCGCGTGTTCGCCGACGAGCCTGGCAAGCCCGGTCAGGATGCGGTCGAGTGCTGGCCGGGCTTCCTTGTCGATCAGGATGCTGATCATCGGCATCGGGTGGCCGCGCCAGTTTTGCACGACGAGCTGCTGCGGCTCCATCGAGGACATCGCGCAGCTCGCCACGTAGAGGAGTTCGAGGCCGTGCAGCGCATGCGTCAATTGCGAGGTGTCGACGCCGTCGGCGGCCTCGAACGGCCGTACACCGAGCGCCAGCACCGACTTGCCCTCGGGCAGTGTGCTGAACGCGGCACTCTGGCTGTCGCTCAGGGCCACGAGGTCTGGCACGTAGTTGACGGCAAAGTGCACGCGCCCGTGCAGTTCGTGCAGCGAGATGAGCTGCTCCGCGCTCAGGCTGCGTGCGTTGATCAGGCCGCGCCAGAGTGCCTCGTCGAAGAGGCCATGCAGCTTCATGACCTCGCACACCTGCTTCTCGGCGCGGTTGAACTGTTTGGCGGCGCTGTGAAACTCGCCGTAGCTGCTCAGCAGGATCGGCACGAAGTCGACCGCGTCCTCGGGCCGCGAGGCCTGGTTGATGTGGCTCAACGGGGTCAGCAGGTCCGCGCCGGCGACCGTGTCTGCCACGTGGCGGAGTGCGTTGATTGGGTCTGGTCGCGCCATCTGAGCCGTGTCCTTGAGGTCAAATCCCGCGCGACACCGCGTCACGCGCCGGGCTGCAAAGAGACCCGATACGGCAGTTATCGTTCAAAGGTATTGAATATTGACCGGTTTTTACGCGAAGCGGATCACATTCCGCCCGAATCTGTCGGCCTGGTATACCGCGCGAGCAGCGCCCCGAGCAAGCGCACGAGCTGGGCGCGCTCGGCGGATGTCCACTGCGCGAACGTGTCGCTTTCGTGTTCGAGTGCCGCCGCGCGCAGCGTCGTGCCGATGGCCGCGCCCGCGTCCGTCACGGCGATCACGACCCGCCGCCGGTCAGCCGGGTCGGGCTGCCGCACCACCAACCCGCGCTCCACCATGGTGTCGAGGATGCGCGTCAGGGTGGGCTGCTTGACCACCACCTGCTCGGCCAGCGCGTTGACCGTGAGCGCACCGTCCACGAGGCACGCCAACACCCGCCAATGCGCCGCCTTGAGTCCCTCCGGCAGCCGTGTGGCGAAATCCCCGTTGAGCACGGCGCTGGCCCGGCCGAGCAGCGCCGCGCTGTAGCGGTCGCTGAACGGCACGGCCGGGTCCACGGCACCGGCCAACGGCACTGCGTCGACCAGTCCCCCCGCCCAGAACCCGAGCGGCGCGCCCGGCGCCACCGCGGTCGCTTCGACCGCGGCAATGCAGAGCACATGGTCCCCCACGTCAACGCGCTGCGTGACCGTGCAGTCGAAGGCTGCGATCGCGCCGGCAACGAGCGGACAACCGCGCGGCGTGGCGGCCCAGTCGCGTCCGGCAAAGCGGTCCCCGTCGTCGCCCGCAAACGCAAAGCAGATCTCGGCCTGCTCGCGGGACAGCACCGACACCGCAAAAGCGTCAGTCTCGGCGTAGCGGTCGGCGTCCGGCGTCGCGCGGTCCACCGACCAGCACACCCGGGCGGGCGAGAGCGACACAGAGCCAAAGGAATTGATCGTCATGCCGAACGGCGCGCCGTCCGCCGAGCAGCCGGTCAGCACGCAGACTCCGGTGGCAAAGCATCCGAGCGCATCGCGCAGCGGGCGAGTGTCGGTCGGGTCGAGGGCGGTCAGGTCCATCGGTTGAGCCCGAAGGGTATTTATATTACTTTTCATATTATCAGTTTTCATGGAGATCGGACGTGCTGCGTGACCGCATCGAATGGCGTTGGATCGACGCCTTCCGCAACGTGTTCACGCGCTGCAGCGTCTCAGCCACGGAGAGCTGCGTGATCCTGTCCGAGACCCAGTCACGCGCGCTCAACCCGCACCTCGCCGAGCTCGCGCTCGAGTCACTCGGTGCCCTGCCCGCGCACGTGACGCTGCCCACCCCTGCGCAGACCAGCCCGGTGCCGGTGCGCTCGACCGGCGCCTGTCGAGCCCTTCGGCAACACCCCGCCGTGCTTGGCGCCCTTGACGCCGCTGATTTCATCGTCGACTGCACCGTCGAGGGGTTGATGCACGCACCGGAGCTGCCACGCATTCTCGAAGCCGGGGCGCGCGTCCTGACGGTCTGCAACGAGCACCCCGACACGCTCGAGCGCCTGTTGCCCGACGACAGCATCAAGGCCCGCACACAGCAGGCCGCCCGGCGTCTCCGCGGCGCAGGCACCCTGCACGTCAGCTCGGCCGCGGGCACCGACCTCAGCGTCTCGATGCGCGATGCCGCGACCGTGGGCATCTGGGGCTACACTGACAAGCCCGGCACCCTCGCCCACTGGCCAGGCGGGCTGGTGGTGTCGTTTCCGCGCGAGCACAGCGTCAACGGCACCCTGGTGCTCGACCGTGGTGACCTGAACCTGACCTTCAAACGCTACCTCGAGGCGCCGGTCAGCTTGCGCATCGAAGATGACCATGTGGTAGAGATCGCGGGTGACAGCACGGACGCTGAACTGCACCGCCGCTACTTCGCCGCCTGGGGCGACCGCAACGCCTACGCGGTCTCGCACGTCGGCTGGGGCCTGAACCCGGCGGCACGCTACGAAGCCATGACGCTCTACGACAAGGGTGACACCAACGGCACGGAGTTGCGCGCCTTCGCCGGCAATTTCCTGTTTTCGACCGGCGCGAACGAATTCGCCGAACGCTACACCGAGGGGCATTTCGACATCCCGGTGCGCGGTTGCACGATCACGCTGGACGGCGAGACCGTGGTGCGCGACGGCACACTGGTCGACGCGGCATGACACCGGCCGCGCTCTCGGCCGGGCGTCCGGGCGACCCGGCGCTCGTGTTCCTGCACGGGGTCGGCGGCGACGGCTCGAGCTTCGCGCCGCAACTCACGCATTTCGCTGCCAGCCACCACTGCCTCGCCTGGCACATGCCGGGCTACGGCGGCTCTGACATGCTCGACCCCTACGGTTGGCCGGCGCTCGCCGACGCGTTGGTTGCGCTTCTCGACGCCCACGGCATCGACCGCGCCGCGGTGGTTGGCCACTCGATCGGCGGCATGGTGTTACAGGCGGCCTTGCAGCGGCACCCGACACGGATCAGCGCTGCGGTGCTCTCGGCGACCAGTCCGGCGTTTGGCAAGCGCGACGGCGATTTCCAGCGCGCCTTCCTGACCGCGCGGCTTGCACCGCTTGACCGTGGTGAACGCCTGGCCGACCTCGCCCCCGGCATCGTCGACAGCCTGCTCGGCGAGTCCCCGGCGGCCGATGCCCGCGCGCGGGCCATCGCCTGCATGGGTGCCGTGCCGGAACCCGCTTACCGTGCTGCGATGACCGCGATCACCACTTTCGACGCCCGCGAGGGCCTCGCCGCGATTGCCTGCCCGACGCTGGTGTTGGCCGGCGAGCGCGACAGCAACGCGCCGCACGTAATGATGGCGCGCATGGCCGAGAAGATCCCGGGCGCACAATTCGCCTGCCTTGACGGGGCCGGCCACCTCGCCTACCTGGAGCAACCTGCGCGTTTCAACCGCTGCGTTGCCGACTTCCTGTCCACCCGTGCTGCCGGTGCCTGAGATGAACGACGCCATCGCCCCCTTGTTCGACCCCGACGCCTACCGCCTGACGGACCAACAGCGCGCGCTGTGTAAACGCGCGCGCACGCTGGCCTCGGACGTGTTCGCCGCGCGCGCCGCCGACTGGGACCGCGATGCCCGCTTCCCGGTCGAGAACTACCGCGACCTGCACGCCGCCGGGTTGCTCGGCATCTGCATCCCCGAAGCCGACGGCGGCATCGGCGCGGACTACCCGACCTACATGCTCTCGGCCGCCGAGATCGGCCGCTTTTGCGGCGCAACCGCGCTGACGCTGAACATGCACGTGAGCTCCTGCCTCTGGAGCGGCGCGCTCTGCGACGACCTCGACCTCCGTGACGCCGAGCGCAGCCAACACGCCGAACGGCGCCGCCTCCACTACCAACGCATCCTCGACGACGGCGCAATCTACTCGCAGCCGTTCTCGGAAGGCGGCGCGGCGGCCGCCGGCGCCGCGGCCTTCGGCACCACCGCCGAGCAGGTCGACGGCGGCTGGCGGGTCAGCGGCAAGAAGATCTTCGCCTCGCTTGCGGGCCACGCCAACTACTACGGTATCCTCTGCACCGACATCACCGGCGGCCGCAAGCCAAGCCGCGCCAACACCCTCTACCTCGCCATCCCGGCCGACGCCGAGGGCGTCACGGTGACGGGCGACTGGGACCCGCTTGGCATGCGCGGGACGGTGTCGCGCACCCTGCTGTTCGACAACGTGATCGTGCCCGACACGGCCGAACTCATGCCGCGTGGCGTGTACTTCAAGGCGGCGTCGACCTGGCCCCACATGTTCATGACGCTCACGCCCGCCTACGTCGGCCTCGCCCAGGCGGCGGTCGACTTCACTGTGCACTACCTGCGCGGCGAAATGCCGGGCACACCGCCGGTGAAACGGCGCATGTACCCGACCAAGCAGATCGCTGTGGCCGACATGCAGATCCGCCTTGAGCAGACCAAGAACCTCTGGTTTCAGGCGATCATGGAAGCCGGGCCGAAACCGAGCGATGCCCAGGTCCGACGCGCCTGGGCGGCACAGTACACCGTGATGGAAAACGCCAACGAGATCGCGCGGCTCGCCATTCGCACCTGTGGTGGGCAGTCGATGCTCAAGAGCCTGCCGCTCGAGCGCATCTACCGCGACAGCCGCTGCGGCTCGTTGATGCTGCCGTGGACAGCCGAACTCTGCCAGGACAGGCTCGGCCGCGCCATGTTATACAAGCCCGGGGAAACCGACGACTGAGCCCATGGCAACGCTGGACACCTGGATCGACGCACACGCGCGCCACACCCCCGACGCCACTGCCATCCGCTTCGAGGGCGAGCGGTGGTCGTACAGCGCCCTCGCGGATCAGGTCGCGCGCTGCGCGACCACCCTGGCGCGACTCGAGGTCGGCGCCGGCGACCGCATCGTCTGGCTGGGCCAGAACCACCCACAGCTGCTGACGCTGCTGTTTGCCGCGGCCCGGCTGGGTGCGGTGCTCTCACCGATCAACTGGCGGCTGTCCACCGCCGAAATGCAGCACGTGATCGACGACGCAACGCCGCGCGTGCTGTTCGCCGACGCGGCGATGGCGGGCGGCGCCGACACACTGATCGCCGCCAACCCGACGCTGACCCGCTGGGACGTCGAAACCACCGCGTGGGATGACACGACAGGCACACCACACACCGCAGCGCCGGTCGACCCGCACGCGCCGCTGCTGCTGGTGTACACCTCCGGCACCACCGGGCTGCCGAAGGGCGCCATGCTCAGCCAGCACGCGCTGCAGGTGAACGCGTGGAACGCCGTGCACATGCACGGCATGAGCGCCGCGGACCGCGTGCTGTCGGTGCTGCCGATGTTCCACGTCGGCGGCCTCAACATCCAAACCACACCCGCGCTCTACTGTGGCGCCGAGGTGCTGCTGCACCGCCGCTTCGAGCCGGCCGCGACGCTCGGCGCGCTCGCCGACGACCGGCCGAGCCTGTGTGTACTGGTACCGGCCACCATCCAGGCCCTCGCAGGACAGCCGAACTGGCAAGTCACGCCAGTGGACTCGCTGCGCATGCTGACCACCGGGTCGAGCATCGTGCCACTCGAGACCCTCGCCGTGTTCGAAGACCGCGGCGTGCCGGTGGTGCAGGTCTACGGCTGCACCGAGACGGGGCCGGTCTCGGCCTACCAGACGCTGAACCACCGCAACCACGCGAGCGGCACCACGGGACGCGCGGCGCTGCACAGCGCGTTGCGCATTGTCGACCGCGACGGCGCGCCCTGCCCCCCCGGCACCAGCGGGGAGATTGTCGTGCTGGGTGAGCACATCCTGAGCGGCTACTGGAACAACCCCGAGGCGAGCACCGACGCCCTGCGGCACGGCGGCTTCGCGACCGGAGACGTCGGCTACCTCGACGCCGACGGCGACCTGCACGTGCAGGACCGCGCGCGCGACCTGATCATCTCGGGCGGTGAGAACGTCTACCCGGCCGAGGTGGAGCGTGTGCTGCGCACCGTGCCGGGGGTGCGCGACGTCGCGGTCACGGCGGTGCCCGACGACACCTGGGGCCAGGTGCCCGCCGCCTGGCTCATCGTCGACGCGGCCACTTACTCCGAAGACACGGCCAGGGCGCAGCTCCACGCGTCACTCGCGAGATTCAAGCACCCGCGCGACTGGCACGTGGTCGCCGACTTCCCACGCAACGCGCTTGGCAAGGTGCAGAAATTCGCCCTGACGCCGCCCTGAGCCCCACGCTCGAGGGCGCATCGGGCCCTACTGGAGGGCGGCAAAGGCGAGCGTATCCCGCTCGCCACGCAGTTGCAGGTTCGGCCCCTCGGCCGCGACCTCGAACACCTGCCCGCTCAACGCCGCGAGGTAGGCGTTCTCGCGCTCGGCCACGGCCGCGTCGGTGCAGCCTCGGCGCGTTGCGGCCAGCGGCCCGACCGACAAACGCCCGGCCGAATCGAATTCGGCGCGGCCCGAGAAGCGGTTGCACCCGGCAAAGCCGGTGACCTGCACGCCGTCGCCGTCGCGCACCAGGGTCAGCAGTTGCTCGACCCGGTTGATCTGCCCGTTGTGGCGCACCAGGCGAAGCTCGACACCGTCGAGCGAAAATTCTGCAGGTTGGGTGGGTTTCACGGCGATGCATCCCGCGAGGGAAGCAATCAGCCACACCAGCACACCGAGCCGCGCCGTTGTCATCCGAGCATCCCTCGAGTCATTGAAGTCGCCTGTAGTGTAGCGCTTGCACCACACGCCATGCCCGCGTCACTGCCGTGGCGGTCGATCGGAGGGGACACTGCCGCCCTTCTCGCGGAAAACCTGACAGCGCTCAGCAATCAAGACCCGGACAGTGCGCCGCGTCGCGCCGAATCGAGCCTGGCATCAGCCGAGCCAACCGGTTTGGCTGCCAAACCCGGCACACCGCCGTTCGACTCAGTCACCCTGCAACGCGGACTGCCGTTTTACCTTGGTGTATTTGGCGTAATAGGCTTCGCTGAAGGAACCCAGGCCCTCAACGGTGTTCGCTGACACCGCGATGTTGAGCAGCACGTGCGGGTCGTCAGGCGCAAGCCGGAGTGCCTCGTTCAGCAATTGGAGCGCGCTCTCTCCAGACCCCTTCTCCTGCTCCACGATGGCACGCTGGATCCAGATCGCGGGCACATCACGGTTCCGAGCCAGGGCCTGGTCGAGCATCCACTCGGCACGGCGCAATTCTCCGATCTGCAACATCGCCGAGCCCGCCCAGAACCAGGGCCGCCAATCGAAGTTGTCCGTGTTCAGCAGCGGGAGTAACACCACACGGGCTTGTTCCGCTCTGCGCGACATGGTCAGCAGTCGCCCCAACATCAGGCGCGCGTCGACATGACCAGGCTGGCTTTTCAGCACGTGTTCCAGCATCTGTGTCGCGCTCTGGGGCTCGGTGTGCTGCAGCGCCAGCGCGCGGCGGAATGTGGCATCCGTGGGCGACAGAATGCGACGGTTGCCACGGGTTTTTGGCAATTTGTCTTCAGGCACGTATCCAACGACGGGCAAGTCGGCTACGGCACTCTGGGTCTCGGCCGTGTCGCCGTCGTCCGTGCTGGTCGTCTCGTCTTCGCTGTCACTGGCGTCTTGCCCATTGCTGAGTATCTGCTGCAACACTTCGACAACCTGGCCTGCCTGATCAGATTGCGACAAATCCGGTGTGGTCGCGTCGTCAGAGTGCACTGTGCCCGTCACGAGCAGACTTGCAACGAGCGCTGATGCGCGCAAGAACGGGGTGTTCATAGCGGAAGTCTCCTGCAAGCCCGTCTACCGGGCCGCTGTGGTGAATGGGGTTTCGACCAGGCGCGCGGTGATGAACATCAGCAGCTCTTTTTTGGTTTTGGATTGGTAGGTGCCGCGGAACAGGCCGCCCACAACCGGCAGATTGCCGAGCACCGGCACCGAGCGCTCGGTGTCCGTCTCCTGCTCCTGGATCAAGCCGCCAATGACGACGGTCTCGCCGTTGCGGGCACGCACCAGCGATGACGCCTGCCGGATCTCGAGGTTCGGCGCGTTGGAGCGCACATTGCCGTTTTCATCCCTGACCTCGGAGACACTCGCCACGCGGGTGATCACCGGCGACACGTCCAGCATGATCCAACCCTCAGTGGAGATTTGAGGGGTGATCGAGAGCACAATGCCCTCGGTGACGATCTGAGCCACGTCCTCGACCACCGTGACCGCGGTGCCGGACGTGGTATCGGTGGTGACCTCTCGGCTGAAGAAGGTGCGGTCCGTGCCAACCTTGATCATGGCGGACTGGTTGTTCAGCGTGCGGATCTTCGGTTGCGAAACCGTGCGCACCTCGCCTTGCTCCTGCAAGGCCTCGACAAGCACGGAGTAATCCAGATCCCCGTCGTCACCGAAGAGCCGCAACCCGAGCGTGGGTGCACCCGCTGCCGCACCGCCAACAGGCTGACCGATGATTTGTGAGATGCCGAGTTCGATGCTCGTGCCGTCGGCGCCACCCGACTTCAGTTGACTCCAATCGACGCCGAGGCTGAAGTCGTCGTTCAGCGCCACCTCGACGATCTTGACGTCAATGTCGACCTGACGGTGCACGGCGCTGTTGATGTGCTCGATGTAGCGTGCGACTTCCTCAACCCGGGGATGCACGTCGGAGATCTGCACCGTGCCCGCCATGCGGTTGATGAGAATGCGGCCATTCTCGGACGCGATGTCTTCGAGTTGCGATTCCAGCTCGTCCCAGAAGGCCACACTGTCGGACTGGCTGACCGAAATCTCCCCGGCCCCACCACCGTCGCCACCCTCGTCCTCGCCCCCGCCACTGCCGGTGCTGATTTGTGCCACGCTGCTGCTTTCACCGCTGCGCACGAGGCGGATGTAGTTCACGGTAAAGCTGCGTGTCTCCCACGACTTGACGGCCACGAGATTGCCATCACGTTCCCAGTACAAGCCCTCTGCCTTGAGCATGGCTTCCATGGCCTGGTCAAACGGCAAGTCGGTGAATTCCGCTGTGAGCACACCCTGCACATCGTGATCGACGACGATGTTGATCCCGTAGGCGCGAGCAAAGATCTGCAGCGCTTGCTGTATGGGCAGGTTCTCGGCGACGAAACTGTAGAGCTGCTCGTTTGCCTGGTCGGGCACGACATTGCCGACCTCGGGCCACGCCAACCGCGTGAACACCGGCATGGCCTCCAGGCTCCTGGACAGCTCGGTGGCCGGCCGCGTCGGTTGCGCAGGCACGTCGGGTTGCCGCTCCAGCGCCGCCGTGGAGGGGATCAGGTCACGCGTGACCTTGTTGGGCGCGGCACACGCCGTTACCAACCCGCAAGCGAGGGTGAGCAGCGTGAGCCGCCACACGTTGATAGTCATTCGGACCTCCTGTCCTGATGTGCGCTGAGCGACACAGTGCGTTGTCCCTCGGGACCCTTGAGCAGCACCTGCGCGCTGCTGATATCCACCACTTCGTAAACACCAACCCTGTCACCCTCGGTCACGATGCGCGCATTGAGCACCGCGTAGCGACTGTTCGGTCCCTCGACAATCGCCGTGACCACCGTGTCATACCCAAGCGGTTGGGATGCGGCACTGTCGACGGTCAGCGCCTGGGTCCGCACGTCGACTGCCTGTTCGCTCAGACGAAACGGGTCGCGCTGTGACGGTGACAGTGCGCTGGCCGCACGGAGATCCGCTGAGCCGGCATACGGCTCCTCGCCGTCTCGGTTCAACGCCGCCCGTCGCACGGTCTCGCCTGGCGCGCTCGTGCCACTGTCGGTGTTCGGGTCACCCGGCTCGTTCACCTCGACATGCGTGCTCACCTCCTCGCCGCCAATGCCCAGGAACGGTGCCACGCGCATCAACACCACACCCAGGGCGGCGGTCGCGAGGAGTCCGACGACAACCGGGTTGTTCAACCATTTTTTCATTCCGGTTCCGTCCCTGGCTCGCCGCCTGCGCCAGGGCCATCCGGTGCACCTTGGTCGTTGTCGGCCTCTGTCAATGCCGCGCTTCGTACGCCGAATCCGCCGCTGTCCTTGAACCACAGTTCAATCTCGGCCACGAGCGTCGTTGCACCGCCCACCTCACCGTTCACTGCAGCGGACACCAGCTCGTGTCGCCAGCGCTGCTGGCGCATGTCCAGCAAGAACGACAACATCCGGGCAAATCCGGTTTCCTGGTAGCGGGTCCCCACGGCCAAGGTGAGGACCACCGGCGCCACCTTGACACCGGGCAAGGCCGTCACATCGCGGTTCTCGAGGATCCGGTAGCTCAATTCCATGCCGACGCTCTTGGCCGACGCACTCTTCTCACTCAAGTAAGCCGCCATGGTCTGATGGTCCGGGAACAGGCGTTCCTGCTCACGGTCGAGCTCACGCTGTACCGCTTCAATCTGCGTGTCGATCCCAAGCGCGCGCAATCGATTGATCTCATCGGACAAGCCGATCTGGCTGTTGCTGTTGGCCGTCAGCGCTTCAATCTTCCCGAGGCGTTGGGTCATGCTCCACCAGACGCCGACACCGGAGGCCAGCGTGAGCAACGCCAGAACCCACGTGGCGCCGCGAAAGGAGCCGAATCGAGCCAGGCCCTGATCGAGCAGTTGCGAGACGCGCTTCAGGCCGGCCGCAGCCGGCTTGCGACGCGGTTGCTTGCGTCTGTTCTCGGCTGTTGCATCCACGGCCCCCGCGTTCACAAGATGTCACCCTCGACCTCAAAGGAGATTTCGGCGTCACCTGCGGCGCGTCCGTTGCGCAATTGCTCCAGCCACGCATCCTGCCAACTGGCGGACACCGCAGCGTGCCACGGCGCACGGGCAAGGCGTGATTCGAGCTCGCTCAAGCTGTGCGCGGCGTCTGCGAGGCTGGTGTAGTTGATGCCTGCGAGTCGGAATGCCCAAACGGTGTCACGCTGTTCGAGTTCGATCCGGCGCAACACCATGCTCTCGGGCAGCACATCACCGATCTGCTGCAGGAACAGCACGGGCAGTACGTGCTCCGGATCGGTGAGGGTGGCAAGCTGTTGTTCCAACGTTGTCAGGGTTTCGCGCTGGGCCAGGAGGTCGCTTTGCTCTGTGCGTAGCTGCTCGATCTGACTGATCAAGTCCGCGTTTTGTTTGGCGTGCTGAAAGATGTAGAACTCGATGCTGGCAATGGCCGCAATGCTGCAGAGCGATGCAGCGAGCGCCATGCGCTTGCCTGTGGCGATCAACTGTCTGTTGGTCACCGCGCGCTGCATTGACCGCGGCACGAAGTTGGTCTTGGTGCGCTTTGGCAGGCGGTTTATTTCGGCAGCCCAGAAACCGTGCTCGAGCGACAGTTCATCCGGGCTGAGGGTGATGTCAAAGTGCGGTTGCATTAGCGTGGCCGCTTCGACTGCATCCACACCCATGAGGGTCACAGCGCTGATGGTGCTCTGGTAACGCTGCTTGGTAAACAGCAGTGTGCGCTCGATGTCGGTGCGCAACCGCTCGACCCCGCCACCGTGCCAGCTGAAACCCAGTTCACGCACGAACATCGGGTCGCCGTCGGCACTCAACACCACCATTTCGATGCGCGAGTCGAACAGGGCCACCAGCAAGGTGTGTTCATGGTGGTCGCGGTCAACCCGCAACACGTGCTGCGCCATGATGTCCGTCAGCGGCAGCAAGCGCCTCGGCACCACATGGTTCTCTTCGCAGATCCGCAGGATCGCGTCGCGTGTGCTGGCGGGCATCACGTGCACCAACACGCTCTTGTTCTCCGCGTCAGCGCTGCTCTTGCGGTAGGCCCAGGCGGCGGCTTCGCTGAAACCCTTCTCCTGAGCGACCTGACGGACGAGGTACTTCTCGAGGTCGCGCTCGGACATCGACGGCACATCAAAAAAGCTGTGTGTGTGCTCATCGGATTCGTGGGCGATCGCAATTTCGCCACCGCGCCGCATCCGCAACGCTTTGCTGGCTTCAGCAAGAGCCAGCGAGAAGCCGGTCAAGTCGGTGACAGGCGTTGATGCACGCCACTCCTGGACAACCTCGTCCTGGGACAGACGAACCGCGTGAAATTCCTCGTAAATCCAACTGATGCCGAAGTGCGTGCTCACGGCAGCTCCCAGACCCAATCGGCGCCGTCCTGGCGGTAGCGGTAGTGCTTGTCCGAGTCAATCAGCGTGACCTGCTCCAGCGCGGCGGTCGCGAACGGTGCGTCGTAGAGGCTGACGCGGCTGTCGCTGATGATGTAGCGCTCCGACACCGTGGCGGGCCCGCCGACCGGCGCCGTGGCCAGCGCCACCCGTCCACCCCCCTCGAGTTGAAATGAGGGCTCGCTGTTTCGCTCGTTGCTGAGCAGCACGCGACGGAACAACCCCCCGAGGTTGCGCCGCTCGATCTTGATCGACTCCGACTCGACCAGGCCCGCCGCCGACGTCTGTTCCCAGATGGCAGAAAAGGCCGCGTGTGTGACAGGTGCTGCCGGTACGTTGCCCTCGAGGTTGGACACCACCATGAACCGCGGCGAAACCGGCGCGCTGTTCAGCCCACCCGTTTGCGTGTAGCCGCCGAAGCTGGTGTCGGTGTTGGTGAAGAAACGGGGGTCGAAATACACCGCGCGGTCGTAGCCACCGGGGTTGGTGGCGATTTGATCGACGGGCAAGTCCGACAGGCTCGCGATCGCCGCACTCCAGGCTGCCACGCTCGGCGCCGGGATCTGCTTTTGCCGATGGACGTACTGCTGCAGCTCTTCGGCGAGCGCCTTGACGGTGTTGGTTTCCTGGTCACCGCGCGCGCGAATGATCAACCGAATCGCGCTCGGCGCGATCGCGGATGCCAGTATGGCGATGATCGCCATGACCCCGATCATCTCGACCAGAGTGAACCCTGCGCGCTGGCGCCGCGCGCCCTGCAATCCATGCGTCTTCATACGATCCTTCGTCTGTGCAGACCTGACACCCGTACAGGGCAACGGTCACGGGTTCATCCAACTGAGCCCATCACACTGATCAAAGGCAAAAAGATTGCCAGCGCAACCATACCGACGATTCCGATCAGCGTCAGCATGATCACGGGCTCGACGATGGCGAACACGCGTTTCACCCGAATGGGTATCTCTTCATCGAAGCGTGCGGAGACGTGCGCCAGGGCGTGCTCGAACTGCCCGCTTTCCTCACCCACCGTGATCATGCGCAGCATCATTGGCGGAAAAATCCGGTGCTCACGCAAGGCGCTGCTGACCGTTTTGCCCTCGTTCACGGCGTTTTCGGCGTCCTGAATCGCGGCTGCGACCACGCGGTTGCCGATCATGTCCTTACACAAGGTCAGCGACTGCAATATGGTGACACCCGAGCGCACCAACACACTCATGTTGTGCGCAAACTGCGACAACGCGATCATGCGTGCGATGTCACCAAAGATCGGCAAGCCGAGCTTGACGTGATCCAGTCTGAGCGCGACCACGTCGGAGGCTCGCGCCAGGTAGCGCAAACCAATGAATGCGGCCACCGGCGTGCCGACAATCGCCCACCAGTATTGCTTGATCACGTCGCCCGTCGCGATCACCACCTGGGTGATTGCGGGCAGCGGTACGTTCAGGCTCACCAGGATCTTGGTGAAGGTCGGCACCACGAAGCTGAACAGCAACAGAATGAACAAGATCACCACGCAGACGACGATCGCGGGGTAGATGCTGACCTGCTTGACATCCGAGACCATGCGGTCCACCCACTCGAGGTGCAATTGCAGGTCCTTGAAGGCTTCGGGCAGGTTACCGCTCACCTCCGCTGCCTTGATCAGGTTGCACATCTGCACCGGGAAGACCGTGGGGTACAGCGACATGGATTCCGAAATCGGGTTACCGGCCTGCACATTGAGTGAGACATCCTCGAGCACGTGCAGGAAGCCCGGGTTGCTCGATTGCTCGGTCATGGTTTCGAAGGCATCGATGATGCTGATGCCTGAACCGAGCATGGCCGACATGGCGCTGCAGAACTCGATCAGCTCCTTGCGCGTGACCTTGAACCGCTTCGGAGCGGCCGCCTTGGAGCTCAGCTGCGCCTCGATCATCCAGTAGCCGATCGCCTGCAACTGCTGATCGAGCATGACCTCGTTGTCCGCGGCCATGCTGCCTTCGATCGACTTTCCGCCCTTGTCTACGGCCTTGTAGGTGAAATCCGGCATCGTTCAGCGCCCTTCAGCGAACCACCCGCAGCACTTCCTCGACGGTGGTGGTGCCTTCGCAGGCTTTGCGCAGGCCGTCCTGGAGCATGCTGTACATGCCCATCTCCTCGGCCAGGCGCTGCAGCTCCGAGGCCACGGCGCCGTGCATGATCGGGTCGTGAAAGCGCTCGTCGAGCACCAGCACCTCGTAAATGGCCTGACGCCCGCTGTAGCCTGTGCTGCGGCACTTCGAGCAGCCCTCGCCCTTGTACAACTGGGCACCGGTGAAGCGCTCGGTGTCGACGGGGAGATCGGCGAGCACACGCTCGGCGTCTGCGACCTCAACCTTGCAATCGCTGCAGATCCGGCGCACCAGGCGTTGTCCGATCACGGCAGTCAACGCGGCTGGCAACAGGTAGGACTCCACCCCCATGTCAACCAGACGCGACACCGCGCCCACCGCATTGTTGGTGTGCAAGGTCGAGAACACCAGGTGGCCGGTCAGTGCCGCCCGCGTGGCAAGTTGTGCCGTCTCCTGGTCACGTATCTCACCGACCAGGATGACATCGGGGTCCTGCCGGAGCAGCGCACGCAAGCCGCTCGCGAAGGTCATGCCGATGTCGGACTTGATTTGTGTCTGGCGCACCATCGGCATGGAGTATTCGACGGGGTCCTCGAGCGTGAACACGCTGCGCTTGATCGCGTCGATTTGCCCGAGTGCCGAATAGAGCGTTGTGGTCTTGCCCGAACCGGTGGGCCCGGTCACCAGGACCATACCGAAGGGCCGCTCGATCACCTCTTCGATCTGCATCCGCTCCCGGTCACCGAGACCAAGCTGATTGAAGGAGGGTCGGTTGTCAGCCGACTCGAGGATCCGCATCACCACACTTTCGCCGTGGTTCGTCGGCAGTGTCGAGACCCGCAAGTCGACCTCGCGGCGCCCGTACAGGAAGCGGATGCGGCCATCCTGCGGCACCCGTTTTTCGGTCACGTCCAGGTCCGCCATCAGCTTGATCCGCGCCGTCAGCGAAGCCTGCAACAGGTCGGGAATGAACACTTCCTGGCGCAGCACCCCATCGACCCGGGTGCGAACCCGCACCATTTTCTCTTCGGGCTGAATGTGGATATCGGTGGCTTGCGTCTTGATCCCGAGGGCGATGATCTGATCGACCAGGCGCGGCAGGGAGGACCGCTCACGCTCACCCTCGTCATCAAGGTCTGCGCCCTCGTTCAGCAGGGTCTCGACGGTGTCGTCAATGGAACTGCCCTGGGCGTAGTGCCGCTCGATGGTCTCGAGGATATCGGCCTCGGCCGCGCTGACAATGTCGACCTGCCGACCGGTTTTTTTCTCGATGGAGTCGATGGCAATGACATTGAAAGCGTCCGCCAAGGCCACCGTGAGCACATCGCCGTCCAGACTGATCGGCATCACCTTGAGCTGCCGGGCCGTGACGTACGGCACCAGCGCCAGCACCTCGGTGTCGACGACCACGTTGAGTACGTCGACAACCCGGGTTTGCGTCTCCATCGCGAGGTTGTTGGTGAGCACATCCTGGCTGATGAAGCCCAGCGAGACCAACACCTCGCCGAGAAACCCCCCGTTGCGCTTCTTTTCCTGTAACGCCAGGTTGAGTTGCGCCTCGGTGATCATGCCCATGTCGATCAAGCGCTGACCGAGTGGCTTCTGCTCAGCCGAGTTGGCCTTGGTGTCCTCGGCGGGCATGTCTGCCCTCACGGCCTGCTGCTGATTCATGGGGTGCTATCGCCTGTGGCTGTTACGACAGGCGATCAAACACGTGCCAGGCAAACTGCAAGGATGCTGGTGTGCGTGCCGTTGTACCGCTTCACCCGACCCTGGGTCTTCCAATTCGCTGTGCCGGCATCGGAGTCGAGCACACCGCTGATCTTCTCGGCAATCTTGTCCGTGATACCGTCGGCGCGGTAGACCAGGAACTGCCCGTCGGACGTGCCGTCGCCGTCGACGTCACACGCCCAGCGGCCATCGGATGTGTTGTACAGGGCCTGGTACGCCGTGGCACTGAAGGGGTTGACAAGGTTCTTCTGCAAGTACGGCCCGCGCCAGTTGGCGATGGCATCGCCCGCCGCGTTGACGGCGTTGATCAACAACTGGTGGTTGTGCGGGGCTGTGGACGCATCGGACGTCGGGTACATCCGCGGCCAGCGGCTGGTGTCCGCGTTGAACTTGGCCACCGCGGTCTCCAACGTTTTCACTTGCTGGACAAAGTTGGACACCTTGGCGTCTTCGATCGCGTCGAAGATGCGCGGCGCCGCCACCGAGGCGAGGATCGCGATCACCGCCAACACGCCAATCATCTCAACCAGCGTAAAACCGTGTTCTCTCTTTGCAACTTTCATTTTTCAACTCCCTGTTGAAACTGGCAACTTGTTTTCTGCCGTTATCAGCCTGTTTCGCGAACCGACACACAGCCACGGTCGCAAAACGCGTTACGGCGCAGAAACGTTAGCGACAGCCGCCCAGATACTTGAGCACGATTGAGTTTGCAGCCACACAGCGAATACGCGTTCGCCAACGATCCCCGCCGAGCACGTCACACCGGCGCGCAGTTTCGCGAAACTGCAGGGCTGATCCGGTGCGCGCGGGACCTGTGTCTCACCGTTCAGGCACTAACGCACTGATGCACGCCAGCCAGGCACCGCGTTTCACATTCGCTCTCGCAGACCGGCCCTGCGTGTCGAACTCAGCGTTCAGGCAGAACCGAACGCCCCACACGGGCACTGGCCGATACTGACGTGTCGGGGGATCAGACTCGGGATTGCCAGGTAAGCCCTCTTGCGCTTCGGGTGTCACTGTGCACGGATTCATGGGCAGTACGTGCGGGCACAGCCCGAGGGCGTGTGACCGCGCATCGGTCGGTCAGAAAGGGTTGACGGCCAAAGAAGGCCGTTCCGCGACTCTGCGCACAATCGGTTGTGGCGCCAACGCCCGTCACCAGCGCGGCGAGCCCCGGTCCAACGGCGACGATCACTCTGCGGTCGGTCTGACAACGGTCACGGTATTGCCAGTGTGGCCTTACAAGCACCACGCGAGCGACAGGTGCTCGCAGTCCGTGCCGGGCATACGTGGACTGGCGACACCGACCGAATCATCACAGGCATGTCCCTGCAGGCAGAAAATCCTGAAGACGCGCCTACCCGGGGAGGCGCCACGCGCGGGCTGTTCGCAGCGCGGTTGCAACCGAGCTCGTTGATCGAAAGACGGCATCACAGCGCGCGCACGCACACGCACACTGCCGTTGGCACCCGTCGGTAGCCAGACAGCCCAGCGGGTGCACGGGTGCCGATCGCGTCCATCGCGGTCAAACGATCTGGAGCACAAAGCAGGTCGCCGTGGCATTGGCATGGAGCCTGTCGTCGCCTGCGCCTTCCAGGCGACCTTCAACCGTGATCATCGTTTTGCCGTGATGAACGACCTCACCAGTTGCAACCAGTCGCCCCATCGAGGGCAAGACCACTCGGGTGAAATTCAGGTTCAGCTCGGCGGTGGTGACACCGGTCGCTGGCGGCGGGACAGTTTGCACGGCAATGTCCAGCACGGCGTCCAGCAGTGTCGCGGCGAAACCACCACAGACGGTAACCATGAAATCGACAACAAGGCTGTCGCGGTCTCCGCACTCAACGTGGCTGTTGAGTCACTAGTCACGTTTGGCTGGCACTCTGTGCTGGTACACGTGAAGCGTGTTGACGTTCCACGCTTCGCTTACACATGCAGAGCAATAGGGTCTTTGCAGGGAAAGGTAGGTTGCGCGATTGCATTACAACTTGCGCCAATCTGCTTCGCGCGCTTGAGCCTCAGTTCCTTGAGTACAGTGTCTTGAACATATTGAGCCACCCAATGAGGCCTACGCAGAACGTCGCTGCCGTCAGTGTATAAAAGACCGAAGGCCACTCTTCGCGCTTTACCGTAAAAGACAGAAGCGGATTATCAAAGAGGTAAAACGCGATGCGTCCACTGGACAATGCGTCCCAACCAAAGACGAGAAACGCACTCGAGAAGACTGTCAGGCTGATTGATTTCCACGTTTCCTCGGAAACACCGAGAAACTCCTCTTGGCTGTAGTGGAACAAAGTGATCCCGCCGAAGAAGAGCAACACGCCAACGTATTCCATAACAACCTCGCTCTGATGCTGCGGACTGCAGGATCCGTGTTGACCCGCATAGAGATGCGCAGCCACCCGATGTGATCGGCCGCCCTGTCCGGCACTGAAGCGGATCGAGCACGATGGGCCGTTGGCGTCGATTCGCTCAGGTCGCCGTGCAGTGCGCGTTGTAGAACCCTGGGGTTCGAACCCTCCCTCCTGTGAGAGAGGCGCAGCTCTTGGGGCCGGTGGGAAATTGGAGTCAAGCGCGGGGCTTGAAGTTGGCGGAGAGGGAACGACGGGAGGGATTGACTCAGAAACGCTAGGGCGTTTCTTCGCCCTACGGGCGTCGCTGCGCTCCGTCTCGCGAGCTGTGCTCGCGGTCGAACCCTGGGGTTCGAACCCTCCCTCGTGTGAGAGAGGCGCAGCTCTTGGGGCCGGTGGGAACTTGGAGACAAGCGCAAGGCTTGAAGATGGCGGAGAGGGAGCGTCGGTCGGGATTGACTCAGAAACGCTCGGGCGTTTCTTCGCCCTGTGAGCGCTGCAAGCAGCGTCCAAACCGGCTCCGCCGGTTTGTGATTCGGAATCGCCGGGCGGCGATTCCTCACCCTGCGGGCGCCTTCGGCGTCTCAGTTGCCTCCGGCAACTGATCGAACCCCGGGGTTCGAACCCTCCCTCGTGTGAGAGAGGCGCAGCTCTTGGGGCCGGCGGGAAATTGGAGTCAAGCGCTGGGCTTGAAGATGGCGGAGAGGGAGGGATGACCTCAAAACCGCTTGGGCGGTTTTTCGCCCTGCGGGCGTCGCTTCGCTCCGGTCGCCGCGCAGTGGGCGTCGTCGAACCCTGGGGTTCGAACCCTCCCTCTTGGGAGAAAGGCGCAGCTCTTCGGGCCGGCGGGAAATTGGAGTCAAGCGCTGGGCTTGAAGTTGGCGGAGAGGGAGGGATTCGAACCCCCGGACCTGTTACAGTCAACGGTTTTCAAGACCGCCGCATTCGACCACTCTGCCACCTCTCCGGCAGGTACCAGCTCGCCGTGGTGGCGTGGCTGCTCGCCTGGTGTGCAGCCCGGGTGTGTCGAGCGGGGGGCCGCCCTGCTCAACAGCCGGCAAGTGTAGCGGATTTCGGCGCTCGGGCAAACGGAGGTGCGCTCAGGGGTGGCGGGGCGCTGTGCGAGAGGCCCGAGAACTGCCCCTTTTGACACATATTTATATGGCGCTAGAAGCCTGAATCGGTTGGAAAAAACCATCACCTACCCTTGAATTTTGCCGATCGGCACGACATATTCATACACAGCTCGGTACACCGAACTCTCAGGACGAGCGTCGGTCCGAGACCCAACCTCTCAGTTTCAACAGGAGCTTTTGATGCAAACCCAAGCGATAGGCACGCGCAGTACGCTCGAAACGAACAAGCTGATTCGCAGTACCTACACCCTGCTCTCCATGACCCTGCTGTTCAGCGCAGCCATGGCGGCGGTTTCGATGGCGATCGGCGCAACCCGGGGCATGGGCCTGGTGGCCACGCTGGTTGGCATCGGCTTGCTCTGGTTTGCTCTGCCGCGCACCGCCAACTCCGGCGCCGGCATCGGCGTGGTGTTCGCGTTCACCGGCCTGCTCGGCTTCGGCCTCGGCCCGATCATCTCCTTCTACCTCTCGCTGCCGAACGGCGGCCAGACGGTCATGATGGCGATGGGCGGCACCGGTGCGATCTTTCTCGGCCTCTCGGGCTACGCGCTCAGCACACGCCGTGACTTCAGTTTCATGGGCGGCTTCCTCGGGGTCGGCCTGATCGTGGTCGTACTGGCGATGCTCGCCAACCTGTTCTTTCAGGTGCCGGCGGTCAGCCTCGCGATGGCGGCGGCGATGGTGCTGCTGATGAGTGGCCTGATCCTCTACGAGACCAGCCAGATGGTGCACGGTTACGTCGACAACTACATCGTCATGACCGCCAACCTCTTCCTCAGCATCATCAACCTCTTCCAGAGCCTGCTGATGCTGCTGGGCTTCGCGGGCGGCGACGACTAGCCGTCCCCCTCGACCCGGTCAACGCCCCGCTTGTCGGGGCGTTTTTGTTCAACGGAGGCACAGCCCGTGGATTGGACTCTCTTGCTTCAGGTGGTGCTGGCGATCGCGATTGCCGTGATGGTCGTCCCCGGCGCGCTGCGCATGGCGCGCAACGCCCCCAAGGGCAGCGGCTCAGATTGGATGGGCGCGGCCATGCCGCTGATCGCGGTGTTGGCTTTCGTGCTGCTGTTGATCAGCTTCGCCTAGCCGCCGGAGCGCGTTGCCACGCCGTCCTGCCGCGCAGGCAGGACGCACAGAACCCCTCAATTTGATGCCTCGCTTGGCCGCCGTCAGCGGCGCCTTGGTGGCGCTGCGCTGACTAACTGACCTGCAGTGTGGCCTTGCCGCCCAGGTACGGCACCAGTGCGTCCGGTACGGTCACGCTGCCGTCGGCCTGCTGGTGGTTCTCCAGCACCGCGATCAGGGTGCGGCCAACCGCCAGGCCTGAGCCATTGAGGGTGTGGATCAGCTCAGGCTTGCCGGTCTCGGCGTTTCGCACGCGTGCCTTCATGCGGCGCGCCTGGAAGTCCGTCATGTTGCTGCAAGACGAGATCTCGCGGTAGGTGTCCTGCCCCGGCAGCCAGACCTCGATGTCGTAGGTCTTGCAGGCCCCGAAACCGATGTCGCCACTGCAGAGCGTCACCACACGATAGGGCAGCTCGAGCCGCTGCAGGATCGCTTCGGCGTGCCCAACCATCGCCTCGAGCGCGTCCCAGCTCTCGTCCTCAGGCACCAGGTGCACCATCTCGACCTTCTCGAACTGGTGCTGGCGAATGAGGCCGCGCGTGTCCCGGCCGTGGCTGCCGGCCTCCGAGCGAAAGCACGGCGTGTGCGCCACGTAGCGCTGCGGCAACTGCGCCGGCTCGAACAGCTCGCCGCGCGCGAAGTTGGTGACCGGCACTTCGGCGGTCGGGATCAGGTAGAAGGCGCGTTCGCCCTCGAGGGCAAAGAGGTCTTCGGCGAATTTCGGCAGCTGCCCGGTGCCACGCAGCGAGTCGTCGTTGACGATGTAGGGCACGTTGACTTCGCTGTAGCCGTGCTCGTCGAGGTGCACGTCGAACATGAACTGGATCAGCGCGCGGTGCAGCCGGGCGACGTCGCCGCGCAGCACGGTGAAGCGGCTGCCGGTGAGCTTGCTGCCCATCTCGGCGTCGATGCCACCGCCTTCGGCGAGGTCCATGTGGTCCTTCGGTGTGAAGTCGAAGGTTGGCGGCTCGCCCCAGCGGCGGATTTCGAGGTTGTCGTCCTCGCTGTCGCCGGCCGGCACCGAGTCGTGCAGCAGGTTCGGCACGCCGGAGAGCAGGTCGTCGAGCGCCGCCTGCACGGCGTTGAGTTCGGTCTCGGCGGACTTGAGCTTGTCGCCGAGGTCGGCCACCGCGTCAAGCAGCGGCTGGGTGTCTTCGCCCTGCGCCTTGGCCCGGCCAATCTGCTTCGCGCTCGCGTTGCGTTCGGCCTGCAGCGACTGGGTCTGGGCCTGCACGTCGCGCCGACGCGACTCGAGCGACGCGAAGCCGGCGGCGTCAAAGTCATACCCGCGGCGTGCCAGGTTGGCGACGACGGCGTCGATGTCAGCTCGGAGCAACTTGGGGTCGATCATGGTCGGAGGATTCAGCGCGAAGTGGAAATAGGCTATAAGGTCAATTCTATGTCACACCAGCAACGCGCGCAGGCCCAGATAGCCGATTGCCACTGCCACGAGCGACAACACGACGTTGAGGCCGACGTTGGCGAGCGCGAGGGCGGTCTCGCCGTTCTGGACGAGGCGCAGGGTGTCCACCGAGAAGGCCGAGAAGGTGGTCAGCGACCCGAGCAACCCGACTTGCAGAAACGGCCGCCAGGGGGCATCGCCACCGCGCACCGTGATCCACGCGAGCACGCACCCCGCCACGGCACAGCCCACCCCATTCACGACAAGCGTGCCGAGTGGCAGTGCCGAGTCGGCGCGGGCGGCGAACAGCACGGTCGCGTGTCGCAGGCTCGCGCCCACCGCCCCGCCCAACATGATCCAGATCCACTCCACGGCGCGGCCCACTGCTCAGTGCAAAGCCCGAGTGTAGGAGCCCCGTCGGCAACCGACCTCCACACTCTCAAGACGCAACTCGTCGCCTGGGCGGCGGAACTCGGCTTTGCCGAGTGCCGGGTCAGCGACGGCACGCTTGGCGAGCACGCCGCCCGGCTGGACGACTGGTTGGCCGCTGGACACCACGGCGACATGACGTGGATGGACGAGCACGCCACGCTGCGCAAGGACGTCGCTGCGCTCGTGCCGGAAACCCGACGGGTCATCTCGGTGCGGATGGACTATCTCCCCGGGAACGCAGCGCCCATGCAGCCCTGCCTCGACGACCCGGAACGGGCCTACGTGTCGCGCTACGCGCTCGGCCGGGACTACCACAAGCTCATGCGCAAACGCCTGGCAACGCTCGGCAAACGCCTGCGCGACCAGGCCGGTGCACTCGGCTTTCGCGCGCTCGTGGACAGCGCGCCGGTGATGGAAAAGGCGCTGGCGATGCGCGCCGGGCTCGGCTGGATCGGCAAGCACAGCAACCTGATCAACGCGCGCGCCGGCAGCTGGTTCTTCCTCGGCGAGCTCTTCACCGACCTCGCGCTGCCGGTGGACGCGCCGCAGGTGCCGTCGCACTGCGGCTCGTGCACCCGCTGCATTGCGGCCTGCCCGACCGGCGCGATTGTCGCGCCCTACACCGTCGACGCGCGGCGCTGCATCTCCTACCTGACAATCGAGCTCAAGGGCGCGATTCCGCTCGAATATCGTGAAGCCATCGGCAACCGCATCTACGGCTGCGACGACTGTCAGTTGGTCTGCCCCTGGAACAAGTTCGCCACCGGACCCACGGACCCGGCCTTTGCGCCACGCAACGGCCTCGACACCGCGCGCCTGGTGGACCTGTTCGCCTGGGATGAAGCCACCTTCCTCGAGCGCCTCGCGGGCTCCCCGATCCGGCGCATCGGCCACCGTCGCTGGCTGCGGAACATCGCCGTCGCGCTTGGCAACGCCCCGAGTACGCCCGAGGTCATCGCCGCGCTGCAGGCCCGCGCCAACACGTCCGATGTGCTGGTGTCGGAGCACGTGCACTGGGCGCTGGCGCAGCACGGTGTCGGGGCGTAGCTGTTGTAAGAGCTGTGTCCTTGCCGGGCCGCGCAGGTGAAGCAAGACGCGGCGAATGGGTGGTGCGACTAGCTGTGTATAGCCAGTAGGTTGTTCACATCGATACCGAGTCGGGTGATGGGTTGTTGGTAGCCGAGACTGGCGTGCGGGCGGTGCCAGTTGTAGCGGTGGAGCCAGTGAGGGAGT
>JBCCUP010000055.1 GCA_039196715.1 Pseudomonadota bacterium | reverse complement strand
CGACCGGCGCGGGCTGAGCGCCCGTCGGCCCCGTGTCACTGCGCGACGAAGGCGGTGGGCATTGAGTCCGGTGACACTGTTCTTCGCGCCGTGTCGCTACCGCGACGACGACGCTCCCACGTTCTGAGACAGCACGCCGACGCTTGTGGGAGTCGCGTCGTTGCGTCAGCAAGACGTGGGGCCCGCCTCTGGACGAATGTGGCGGGCGGAGGCGTTGCGCGCCGCTAGGCGAGGACCGGCGGCAGCTCGCGTTGCAACGCCACTTTCTGCCTGACCGCCATCGCCCCGGTCAGCGCGATGCCGAGCAGGGTGCCGTCCTCGGATTCGAAGCGTGCCTTGACGCCGCCGTCCTCCTGCGTCTCGCAATGCCAGTGCCCCACGGCATCCGGCGCGGGTGGCGACACGACGATCGGGTGCACCGGGGTTTTGACCGCCACCGGCATGGCCGGCAGGGAGACCGGCGCCGGGTTGCCTGTCACCGCCGAGGCGAGCGCCCGAGCCATGTACATGATCGGCATCACGTAGGGCATCAAGAGGCCTTCGATCTCGATGCAATCCCCCAGGGCGTAGACATGCGGGTCGCTGGTTCTCAGGCAGCGGTCGACGACGATGCCGCGTGCGGTGTCGAGGCCGGCTGCGCGGGCCAGCGCCGTGTCCGGGACGAGACCGGCGGCCGAGAGCACGATGTCGGCATCGACGTGCTCGCCGTTGCTCAGCGCCAGCCTGAAGCCGTCGCCGTGCCTGTTGACCGCGCTGACGACCGTGCCAAGGTGGAAGTGCGTGCCGAGTGATGTCAGTGCCTGTTGGAGTGCGTGGCCAGCGGGCGCGGGCATGAGGCGCTCGAGCGGGTAGGCGTCCGGCCCGATCACGTGGCAGCTCAGACCGCCCGCGCACAGGTCGTTGGCAAACTCGCAGCCGATCAAGCCCGGGCCCATCACGGCCACCGTGGATTTGCCGTCGAGCCGATCGCGAAAGGTGGCGTATTCCCAGAGCGTGTTGACGCTGACCACGTCGTCCGCGCCGTCGCCCTCGAGTGGCAGGCGGATCTGCTGCGCGCCCGTGGCCAACACAAGGCTGTCATAGGGGTGCTCGCCGGTGTCGGTGGTCAGCCTGCGGGTCGCGGTGTCGATCGCCGTCACGCGGGTTTCGGTCAGCACCGTCGCGCCGAGCGCGTCGGCCATCTGATCTGCCGACTGCTGCTTCAGACCCTCGGCGGTCTTGCCTTTCGCAAAGCCGTTGCTGAGCATCGGTTTGGAGTAGTTGTGGCCGTCGTCCGCGGTGATCAGGGTGATCGGGAGGTCGGCATCCAGCTTTCGGATCTCACGCGCGGTGGTGTAGCCGGCGAGTCCGGTGCCAAGGATCGTGACGCTCACGTGGGGGGTCTCCGGTGGCGAGGGCGGGCAGCGCACCCTGCCACACCTCGTGCGGCCGGACAATGCACTTTACCGGACGTATACGTATGAAATGGGCTGTGAAGGGAGGGGGTGAGGGCGAAAAGTCCTATTTTTGGTATGAATGTACCAAAAACTGCGGCCGCGTCGTCGCCCGGCGAGCGGTGGAATTCAGAGCGGGTTGACGTCGGCGGCCTGGTAGCCCTTGTCGCCTTGTTGCAGGGTGTACTCGACTTGCTGACCCTCTTTGAGAGAGCGGTAGCCGTCGCCTGAAATAGCACGATAATGCACGAATACATCCTCTCCGCTCTCGCGCATGATGAAGCCGTAGCCCTTTGCATTGTCAAACCACTTGACGCTGCCTGTTTCACGCTCTGACATGGTTGTTCCTGTGTTAGCCACATATATCGGTGTGGAAATCTTACACAGGGAACCCTGAAACGGGGCTCTGGCGTGGTTGATAAATTATCCTATTCTTGTGCGGAACAAATTATCAACTAAAGTTTATTTTTATACATTTACTGACCGAATTACCGCGTCTGCGGTCGTGCCACGTGGGTGTTGAGCGACTCGAACGCCGCCACGGTCCCCACGTCGAACCACGCGCTGTCGGTGCGTTGGCCGGTCAGGCTGCCGCTGTCGATCAGCGACCGGAAGACGTCCGCCAGGCGGGGTGTGTCCGGCGCGGTGTCGACGAAGCGCGGGTCGATCCGGGCGATGCCGGCGTAGGTCAGGGTGGCCTGGCCGGCGCGCGGCAGGCTCACAGTGCCGTTGTCGGACAGGCAAAAATCACCGGCGGGGTTGTGCGGTGGGTTCGGCACCAGGAGCAGGTGCATGCCGGCGTGTGGTGGGGAGTGCAACGCGTCGAGTGCGGCGTCCGTCCACACGTCGCCGTTGACGAGCGTGAACGGTGCGCCGGACAGGCGGGGCAGCAGCCGGCGCAGCCCGCCGGCGGTCTCCAGTGGCACAGGCCCTTCGTGGCTGAACTCGACCCGCATGCGCGTGCGGCTGCGCGCCGGGGCGAGCAGGCGAAGGGTCGAAGAATGGTAACTACATGTGACCAAAGTGCGCGTATAACCGCTGTCTGAGAGTCGCTTCAGGTGTCGCTCGAGCACGCTTTCATGGCCGATTCTCAACACCGGCTTGGGGCACCGAGCCGTCAAGGGACGCGCTCTGGAGCCCAATCCGGCGGCGAGCAACACGGCTTCTGTCATGCCAGGGCGCTCGCCGGGTGGCGGTCGAGCAGCTCACCGAGCCAGTGTGCCGCCGGATACCGGGCCGCGACGTCGCGCACGTAGCGCTCGGTCAGCGGCAACGCGGGCAGGAATTGGGGCTTGTCGAGCTCCCGTGCGAAGCGGACGAAGGCCCCGAGGCACTTCAGGTGGCGTTGCAATCCGAGCCGGTCGACGCCCAGTCGCAGCCGCTCGAGGTCGGTGCCCTGGGTGTCGGCGTAGTGCGCCAGCGCGTGCTCGAACACGGTCTCGGGGAGCCCGACGTAGCAGTCGCGCAGCAGCGAGGCGAGGTCGTATCCCGGCGGTGCTGACAGCGCGCCCTGGTAGTCGATGACGCCGAGCGTTTGGTCCTCAAGTACCAAAAGGTTTCGACAGTGAAAATCGCGGTGGGTCCACACCGCTGGCCCGTCCTCGAACGCGTCGGCGAGCCAGGCACAGAGGTCGGCCCACTGTCGTGCCTCCGCCGGTGTCAGCCGGTGGTTGAAGGCCGCGAGGTAGTGGCGTGGGAACTGGTCGAGCTCGCGTGCGATCAGCGTGCGGTCGTAGCGCACGCGTGTGGCCGGGTTCAGCCGGTGCAGTGACACCAGCAGGTCGACGGCGCGCGCGTACCACGCGCTCGCGTCCGGGCCACCGGTGTGCGCCGCGAACAGGGTGTCGCCGAAGTCCTCCATGACGAGAAAACCCTGCACGAGGTCGGCCTCGAACTGCGCGGGCACGCGCACCTGCGCAGCCGCCAGCTCGGCGCTGATCGACAGGAACGTGGCGTTGTCTTCGCGCTCGGGCGGCGAATCCACCGCGACACGCGTGCCGTTGTCCGTATCGAAGCGGAAATAGCGTCGGGACCCTGCGTCGGCGGCGACCGGTCGCAGCGTGCTGGCGTGCGGGTAACACTGCGCCAGCCAGCGTTGCAGGGCGGCCCGACGCCCGTCTTTCGGCGCAGCCTTATCGGCGGTCATTGGCGGCTGCGTGCGTGGCCAACTGGACTATGCTCCAGGGAAGGACTGTTCTGTTGCCCCCGACAGCACGCGGCTCGGTGTGGTAACACCGGTATGGAGCGCCCATGAGATACGCCATTCTTCTGTTGATCAGCCTCGCGATGGCACCCGGTGCTCGCGCGGCGGGCGTCGCGTTGAGTTTGAGCGAAGAGACGGGTGAATTCACCTACTTGTTGGGCTCGCGCGGGTTTCTCGAGGGCGGCGTCGACATCGGCTTGTCCGGTCTCTACAACCACCGTGAAGACGTGCTGCTGTCGGCCGAGCTGATCTCACTGGGCCAACAGGCTGAACTCGGGCAGCCTTGGCAACTCGGCGTCGGCATGAAGCTCTACGGGCTGCGGCTGGACGACGGCCGCGAGATGAGTGCGGTCGCGCTGGGGGCCCGGCTCGCCTACATCATCCCGTCCAACATCGCGCCGACCGCGTTTGTCACCGAGGGCTTCTTTGCCCCGAGCGTGACCACCTTCGGCGACGCCGAGCGTCTGTTCGAGCTCGACGCGCGGTTTGAAGTCGAGATCACGCCGACCGCGCTCGGTTTCATCGGCTACCGGTTGATCACGACCCGCATGACGGAAGATTCGGACGACGTCGAGGTGGACGACACCGTTCACGTCGGCATCCGCTTCAACCTCGTGCCCGAAGGGTTTCGCAGCCGCTAGCAGGCGCAGCCTAGCGGCGCATCACGCCGCCGAGCAGGCCCCGCAGAATCTGGCGGCCGAGGGTGCGACCGACCGAACTGCTGACCGAGCGAACCAGGCTCTTGACCATCGCCTCACCGATGCTCTGGCGGTTGCCGCGGCCGCGACGTGCCTCGCGCTCGGCCTGTTGACGGGCTTTCTCCTCGGCCTCCTGAGCGGCCTGTGCCTCGGCTTCGCGCAGGCGCTGTTCCGCGCGCTCGGCGAGGATCTCGAAGGCGGACTCGCGGTCGATGGCGGCATCGTAGCGGCCGGCGAGCGGGCTCTGTCGGACGAGGTCCGCGCACTGTGATTCGCTGGCGGGGCCAAACTGGCAATACGGCGGGCGGATCAGGGTTTTCTCTGTCACGCTCGGGACGCCATCGCCCTCGAGGGTGGACACCAGTGCGACGCCGACGCCCATCTGCGTGATCGCCTCGGTGGTGTCGAACGCGGGGTTTGCCCGCATCGTTTGCGCCACGGAGCGGACGGCTTTCTGGTCACGTGGTGTGAACGCGCGCAAGGCGTGCTGCACGCGGTTGCCGAGTTGCCCGAGCACGCTGTCAGGGATGTCGAGCGGGTTCTGCGTGCAGAAGTAGATGCCGACGCCTTTCGAGCGAATCAGGCGTACCACCGTCTCCACCTTCTCGAGCAGCGCCTTCGGCGCGTCGTCGAACAGCAGGTGCGCCTCGTCGAAGAAGAACACGAAGCGCGGTTTGTCGAGGTCACCCACTTCGGGCAGGTTCTCGAACAGCTCGCTGAGCAACCACAGCAGGAAGGTGGCGTACAGCCGCTGGTTCGTCATCAGCCGGTTGGCAATCAACAGGTTGATGTGGCCGCGGCCGCGGTGATCGGTGCGCATGAAGTCCCAGAGGTCCAGCGCGGGCTCGCCGAAGAAGGCCTCGGCGCCCTCCTGCTCGAGGATCAGCAAGCGGCGCTGGATGGCGCCGACGGAGGCCGAGCTGACGTTGCCGTACTCGCTCTTGAACTCCTTCGCGTGTTCGCCAACGTACTGCAGGGTTTCGCGCAAGTCCTTGAAATCCAGCATGAGCATGCCTTCGTCGTCGGCAAACTCGAAGGCGATCGCGAGCACGCCCTCCTGCGTTTCGTTGAGGTCCATCAAGCGGGCGAGGAGCGTCGGGCCCATGTCGGCGACGGTGGCGCGAATCGGGTGGCCCTGCTCGCCGAAGAGGTCCCAGAGCACCGTCGGGCTGCCGCTGAACTCGAAATCGGTGATGCCGATGGTCTCGATGCGCTCGCTCACCTTCGGGTGGGGCGAGCCCGGCTGGGATATGCCGGTCATGTCGCCCTTGACGTCGGTGAGGAAGACCGGGACGCCCAGACGGGAAAACTGCTCGGCGAGCACCTGCACGGTGACGGTCTTGCCGGTACCGGTTGCGCCGGCGATGAGCCCGTGACGGTTGGCGTAGCGCGGGTTCAGGTAGACGGGGTGCTCACCCTTGCCAATCAGCATGCCTGTCTGTTCTGTCATAGGTGGGCCTCCTCTCCTCGAAACAACGCGTTAGCGGACGCGCACGGTGTGTCGCAACAGCGTCTTTGTCTGTCCGTTGCACGCGTCAGTGTAAAAGTATTGGAAATCAGGCGGTATACTACATGAGCGGTAGCGCCCGGGCGCGCACGGACAACGCAAGTATTCATGGCTTCTGAGTCACAAAAGGTAACGGGGGCGGGACGGCCCATACAGTACGATCGCGAGGCCGCGATCGACTCGGCTGCGCTGCTGTTTTACGAGAAGGGGTTCAAGGACACCTCCGTTCAGGACGTGGTCGCGGCGACCGGTATGCAAACCGGCAGCGTCTACGCGGCGTTCGGCTCCAAGCTCTCGCTCTTCCTCGAATGCCTCGACAAAGACCTCACCGGGTTGCGCATGCGCGTCGACACGCACCTGCACGACACGTGTGATCCACTCAAGGGGCTGGTGGCCTTTGCCGTGCCGAGCGATCCCGCGAACTGTCGGCCCTGCTTTTCATCCCGCGCGCTCGTGGATTTCCCGGACCGCGACAGCGAGGTCTGGCAACGCATCGCCGACGCCTGGCGGCACCGCGACGCGGCCATCCGCAACACGGTCGCACGCGGGCAACAGTCCGGGGAGGTGCGCGACGATCTCGACGCGCAGACCATCGGCCGCCAGCTCGTGGTCAAGATGATCGGCGGCAAGTTCCTGATGCACTACCTCTGCGGGCCCGACGGCGCTGACAGCCTGCTGAGCCAGGAAACCGTCGTCGACTACCTTCGGCCACGCTGAGCCACTGCACCCACGCGCCCGCGCGGGTGCGACGGTGGACAATACAACCGTGTGAATCGATTACACTATCGATGACGGCCGTGAGGCGGTGCGGCAGGCAGCCCGGCACCCGTCGGCGGCACCGCGGGTGCAGCGCGGCGGTGAGGCGCGTGTGTCCGCCGGCGGTGTCAATGTGCCTGAGCAACCACTGCTTTTCCGCCCTCGAGGCTGTTAACAGGGCATCGAATCAAACATGAAACAGTCAGAGACGCCCAGCAATCCCGAAATGGAGATGCTGCGCAACATCCTGATTGGCGAAGAGCGTCGCGACCTCGACGACCTCCGCCAGCAACTCGATGAGGCGCGCGACAGCGCAGCGCACAACCAGAGCCAGCTGGCCGAGCTCACCCAGATGGCCGAGGCGCTGCAAGCGCGCGCGGACGACCAGGGTGCGTTCCTGAACGCGACAGCCGAGGCCCTGCCCGAGGCGCTGCGGCAGGCCGGTGAAACCGACAGCGCAGCGGTCTCGCGCGCGCTCTCGCCCTTTGTGGTGTCGAGCATCCGCAAAGAGATCGTCAACTCGCGCGACGAGATGGTCGACGCGCTGTACCCGATCACCGGCCGCCTGGTGACCGCGGCGGTTCGCAACGCGATCGCAAAGCTCAGCGAAGACATCAACGAACGGATGAACGCGCTGACGTCCGGTGCGATGTGGCGCGCGCGTGTGCAAGCCTGGCGCACCGGCGAGCCGGTCTCCAAATTCGTCCTTGCCGGCAGCGGCGAGTTTCGCGTCTTGCGTGCCATGTTGCTCGACCGCGGCGCCGGGACGCCACTCAGCGTTGCCGAATCCGACGACGTCCCGGACCGCTCCGACACCAACCTGATCAGCGGGCTGCTTGCTGCGTTGTCCAACCTCGCTCAGGAGGTGTACACCTCGGCCGAGGACGAGCTACGACGGGTTGACCTCAACGGCCGGCAGATCGCGTTTCGGCGGTCCGCGGCCCAGTTGCTCGTGGTCGAGTTCATCGGTCAGTTGCCGGCCGATGCCCAGGCCGAGATCGACCGCCGCTTCGTCGAGATCGTCTCGCGTGAGGAGCACAGCGATCAGGCCGGTCTGGACGCCGCGGTGGCGTCCCTGCTGAGCCTGCGGGTGGCGCGCGAGGCAGGCGCGCCCGATCGCACCGCGAACCCCTACCTCAAGTGGGCGCTGCTCGGCGTGTTGTTCCTGGGCGCTGGCTGGTTGATCGGCGGGGCGTTGGGTCGCTGGCAGCTCGACCGGACCGCGGCGCAGGTGCAGGCGACGGTCGATGCCGACAGCGCACTGCGCGCTTACCCGGTGCGTGTATCGGCCGACCACGACAACAGCGTGTTGGTGGTGCGCGGTCTGGTGCCGCCATCGACCGACGCCGATCGGCTGCGCGCCGACCTGCGTGCGGTGGCGGGGTCGGTTCCGGTCCAGTTGGTGCTGAGCTCGGTTGCGGCCCATGCCGACCTCGAGCGCGCCGAGGCGACGGTGTCGCGCTTGCGCGAACGGAACGCGACGCTGAGCCAGGCAGTGGGCAGCCTGCAAGCCCAGCTCGGGGGCGCCGACCACAGCGGGTTGCCGGCGGATGTGCTCGCCATGCGCGAGCGCCTGAGCCGGATCGACAGCGTTTTTGCCGAGCCTCTGCAAGCCCTTGCCGACGCGGCGCGGGAGACCCGTGTGGTGTTTTCCGAGGGGGTGGACCTCGCCGAACCGGAGCAGGCGCAACGCGACCTCAAGCGTCTGGTGGAGCGGCTGTTGAAAACGCCGGCCTTGCTCTCGATCACACCGATCGCAAGTTCGACGTCAGTCGATGACCAGGCCTGGGCGACGGCGCGGGCACGCTACATCCGCACACAGTTGTTGCGCGATGGGGCCGCGGCAGTGCAGCTCGAGGTCGCTGCGCCGCGGCTCCGATCTGACACGGACGCCGACCTCAGCGTGGTGTTCTCCACCGACTCGGACGCGGCACCGTGAGCGTGAGCCTCCGCCCCAAAAAGATTCTCATGATCGGGGCGCCCGCGGTGGGCAAGACCTCGGTCACGCGCCGGCTCAAATTCGGCACCTTCGATGTGGATTACAAGTCCACGATCGGCGTGCAGCTGCACGAGATTCCGGTTTCCACTTCGCAAGGCGAGCTGGCGATGTTGGTGTGGGATACTGACGGCAACTTCGGAGAACAGGTGTTCGACACGGTGTACGCCAAGGGAGCAACGGGGGCGATCGTGGTCGGCGACGTGTCGCGACCTGACACGGTGGAACACATGGTGCGACTGGCGGACGACTTTGCCGTGCATTTCCCCGCGCGACCCAGCCTGTGCCTGGTCAACAAGACCGACCTGTTCGAACCCTCGGCGCAGAGTCTTGACGACCTGCGCGGCCGCGTGGACATGCTTGCATCGTGCAGCGCGTTGTCCGGTGCGGGTCTGGATGCGGCTTTTACGGCGTTTGCAGAGACAGTGGTGGCGCGGAGCCAGCTGTGATTTCGGTGGTCGAACCGTCCCTGGATGCGATCACCGACGAGTTGGGTGTGGTCGGCGTGGCCTGGGTCAGCCGTGATGGTCGTGTCACGGCGACGCGCGGTGCGCTCGCCCGGTGGTTGACCGTCGGCGATTTGCTCGCCGAGGGCGCAACGGTGCTGAACGGGCTCGACGACGAGTTCGATGCGCTGGCAGACGACCCCGAACGCCGCTTGACGCTGCAGGACATCACCTTCGGCGAGTTCGAGCAACACCGCTTTCACACAATTGTCGTCCGCTGGCACCCGGGCGAGGGCTGTTTTCTGGTCGTGACCACGGCGGTCGAGGCGTCGGAGAGCAGCCTCGCGAGCGTCACGCAACTCAGTCGCGCGCGCCGCTACTACGAAGACGCGCTGCAACGTGAGCGCGAACATTTCCGCAGCATCTACGAACACAGCCCGGTCTTCGCTCTGTCGTGCCGCGAGCGCGGTCAGCTGGTGGCCGCGACCCAGGACATGCGCACCGAGTTTCTGGCCATCGACGACAGCGTTGAAGTGAACCAGGTGTCGGTCGCGGAGAACGCCTTCCTCTCGCAGTTCGCCGCGACGGACATCTGGCGTGAGGTCTGGTCGGGGACGCGGGTCGAACGCCGTCCCTGGCGCGCCAACACCGCCCGCGGCGACGTGCGGGAGGTCGAAGTCTCCGGGCGGGTCACGCGCCACCCCACGCTCGATTGCCTGGAGGGCTATTTCACGCTGTTCGACGTGACCGAGTTGCACGCGGCACAGGATCGGCTGCGCCGGTCGAACAAGCGTTTCGAGAGCACGGCGAAGCAGGTGGCGCACGATCTGCTCTCGCCGCTGCGCCGGATTCACAAGTTGTCCGAACTCGTGGCCAGCGAGTTTTCGGACACCGGCTCCGAGGCCTTGCGCTCGACGCTCGACGAACTGCTGAAATCCGCGCAACAGGGTCGCAACCTTGTCACGGACATCGTGGAAGTTGCGCGCACCACGGCGATGCGTTCCAGCGGCGAGCCGATTCGGCCAGTGGATATCATGCGCAACATCGAGGACGAGTACGCGTTCGACCTCGAGGAGATCGGCGCGCTGGTCAGCTACGAAGGCGATGCGGTGGAAGTGCAGGGTGATGAGACCCTGATGATGCAGATCTACCGCAACTTTCTCTCCAATGCGATCAAGTACCGCCAGGCGGATCGGCCGCTTCGGGTCACGCACCAAGTCCGTGTGGACACTGAGACGGGCTTGCAAATCCGGTTTTGCGACAACGGTCGAGGCTTTGACAGCGCTGCGGCTGCGGACGTGTTCGAGGCCTACGTGCGGTTGGTCGGAAAGGACGATGTGCACGGCACGGGGATTGGCCTCGACATCGTCAAGGAGGCTGTCGACCTGCTGGGCTGGTCGGTCCACGCGGTTGCCGCGCCCGGCGAGGGGGCCTCTTTTGTCCTGAGCCTTGGGCACAGCCACTGGCGCACCGTCGACGCAGCTCAGTGACCACCAACGTGCGGCCAACCGTGTTTTCTTCCGGTCGTGTGGCCAGTAAAGTGGGTCAGCCGACTTCGCGAGAGCGAACCCTGCCATGCCTGCACGCGTCGATTGCGACCCCAGACACCCCGACTTCTACAGGCAGCCCTACGTGCACTACACACGCTGGCATGCGGATCACCCGGTGTTCTTCTGGGAACAGTACGGGATGTGGTGTTTTGCGCGCTTTGCTGACGTCAACGCGTTGCTGCGAGACGCGCGTTTCGGTCGCCAGATCACCCACAAGCTGAGCCGGGAACAGCTCGGTTGGGCACCGCGGCCGCAGCGGCTGTGTGCGTTCGATGCGGTCGAGGCGCACTCGTTGCTGAACCTCGAACCGCCTGCCCATACCGCCATGCGTGCGCTGGTCACCAAGGCCTTTGTTGGCCGGCGGGTGGAACGCATGCGCGATGACATCGTTGCACTGGTGCGCGGTCGCCTGGACGCCATGGCACCTTCTGGGTCGGCGGATCTCATAGCGAGCCTCGCCATGCCGGTCCCGGCCGAGGTCATCGCCGCCATGGTCGGTGTACCCGGCGAACACGTGCCCGATCTGCTGCGTTGGTCGCACGCCATGGTCAAGGTGTACACCTTGCAGCAGTCCGAGGACGATGACCGCGCAGCCAATGCGGCGGCGACTGCGTTCTCGCGTTTCGTTCACGAGCGCATCGCTGCAAAACGCCGGCAGCCGGGCGACGATCTGCTGAGCCATTTGATCGCGGTCCGCACGGACGGTACGGCGCTCAGCGACGCGGAAATCGTGTCCACGGTGGTGTTGTTGCTCAACGCGGGGCACGAAGCCAGTGTGCACCTGACAGGTAACGCCGTGCACACCCTTCTCGGCGAGGGGCACGACACCGCTGTCTTGTTCGCTGACACCGCGCGCACGCGCGCGACCGCGAACGAGGTGATGCGCCACTGCACGCCGCTGCACCTGTTTACACGCTATGCGCTGGAAGACGTGGAACTGGCGTCGGGGGTCAGCGTGCGGCAGGGCGAGGAAATCGGCTTGCTGCTCGGTGCTGCAAACCGGGACCCGGTGCGGTTCGAGCGCCCCGATCGATTCGACCCCGATCGACCGGACGCAGGCCATGTGGCACTTGGCGCTGGCATCCATCACTGCCTCGGGGCGGTGCTTGCAAAAATGGAGCTGGAGATCGTGCTCTCCGAGCTGTTCCGGCGCCTGCCCGGGTTACAACTGGACGGCGTGCCGGTTGTGCGTGACAGCTACCACTTCCACGGACTCGAAGCGCTGCACGTGCAGTGGTAGCGGGCCCGGAGGAGCTGGCCGTCAGGCCGTGGCGTTCGCGTTGTCGCCGGCGCACTGCTTGAAGATGAAGTTGCGAAAGGCGTCGACCTTCGGGGTGCCGAGTCGACCGTCGGTGCGGATGAACCACACCGGCGCCTGCGTCGACGGCAGGCTGTCGCCCAACACGGTGACGAGTCGACCCGATGTCAGGTCGTCACTGATCTGCTCGCGGTAGAGTTGTGCCACACCGAGGTGCTTCAGCGCGGCCGCGTGGGCCGCTTCTGCGGTGTTCAACCAGTGACGGTTGCGCCACTCGATCCGCTGCGTGGGCTGGTCGTCGCCGGTGTCCAGTGCCACGTTCGCGCCAGGGTGCAGCAGCAGCACATGCTGACTCAGATCGTCGACGCGAGTGGGTGTGCCGTGCCGGCTCAGGTAGTCCGGTGAGGCGCACAACACCGTGCTGTCGTTGTACAGACGACGAGCCTTGAGGCTGCTGTCGCCGAGTTCGCCGATCCGAATGCCGATGTCGCGCCCTTCGCCAATGAGGCTGATCGGGTCGTCGGTGGTCAGCACGTCCAGTTGGACGTTCGGGTGCTCTTCGAGAAAGTCGGCCAGGTGGGGTTGCACGAAGCGGTGCAGCACCCAGGACGGCAGCGCGATACGCAGCTTGCCCGACGGTGCTGTGGACTGGCCGATCAGGTTGTTCTCTGCCGCGCGCAACAGCGTGATGGCTTCGGCGACATTCGTGTAGAAATCCTGGCCCTCGGTGGTCACCGAGAAGTTGCGCGTGTTGCGCAGGAACAGCGGTACCCCGAGGTGGTTTTCCAGCTTGGTCAGACGGCGGCTGACCGTGGCGGGGTTGAGCTGCAGGTGGCTGGCGGCGGCGGTCACGCTGCCAGTTTCGATCAACGCCGCAAACGCGTACAGATCATCAACCGAGTACATAGAGGGATCGGGCTTGCCCCTGACCGCTGCAAGTTCAGTTTGCACCGGGCAGTGAAATGAAGCGTGTGAGCCAGCCTTAGCGGACGCAGGAAGTCGCGGGCCCGTGTGTCGCCCCATTCTGAACGGCATGACAGACGCGCGCCGACAGTCTAGCAGTATGCGAACTTGTTCGCGGGGCGCAAAAGACTTTTACCAGTACGGCTATAATGGTCACCGAACGGGGCGTATCCCCGGTCGATGGTTACAAAACACACACAGCGTGGTGCCCGCGTTGGCCGCACGGGTTGCACTTTGATCACCATCCGTGGCCCACTCCGGACGTACACCGCTGCGGTGCAGCGCAGCGCGAAACCCTATTGTCATGCCCGTGGTTCGACAGCGGACGTCATCCGACACTTTGCAGACCGCACTCAAGGGCGTACTCACGTTCGTGGGCGTGATCTGGGCCGTGTTTCTGCTCGATCAGGTGCTGCCGCTGGAGCAGCTTGGCCTCGTGCCACGGCAGGTGCGTGGCGCGGTCGGCATCGTCGCCATGCCGTTCCTGCACGGCAGCCTGCAGCACCTGCTGGCCAACACCACGCCGCTGGCGTTTCTGCTTTTTCTGCTCGTGGGCTCGCAAGCCCGAAGCGTGGAAGTCGTGGCCATGCTGGCGGTCGTCAGCGGTGTGTTGCTCTGGTTGTTTGGCCGCGAGGCCGTGCACATCGGCGCGAGCACGCTGGTGTTCGCGCTCGGCAGTTTTCTGATCGTCACCGGCCTGATCGAACGCCGACTGCTGTCCTTTGCCGTGGCCGTGCTGGTGGTGGCGCTGTACGGCAGCTCCTTCATTGCAGGTGTGGCCCCGTGGCAACACGGGGTGTCCTGGGATGGCCACCTCGCAGGCCTGATCGGCGGCGCCCTGGTGGCGCCGATTGCGTTGCGTCAGGTCGTGGCGGCGCGGCGACGCTGACGCCAGGGCGCGGTCTGCCCGGTGTGGCGGCAGACAAACTGCTACCCTGCGCGGCGACGCCCCCGTCCCCGTTGCGTTTCCCCATGTACAGTCTTGCCCTGTTCGACCTCGATGGCACGCTCAGCGATCCGCTGGAGGGCATCGGCCACTCGATCAACCACGCGCTGCAGGCGCACGGCCATGACGCCTTGCCCTTCGATGTGCTCGCCACCTGCGTCGGACCGCCGCTCGACCAGAGCTTCGCGCGCCTGACCGGTGTGAGCGACCCCGAGGCGCTGATGTCGATGGTGTTGTCCTACCGCGAACGCTTCCTCGACACCGGTTACGCCGAGAACACCCTGTACCCGGGTGTCACCGATGCGCTCGACGCGCTGCAACGCGCCGGCGTGGCCATGGCACTGTGCACGTCCAAGCCCGAGCCCGGTACCCGGATGATCCTCTCGCTGTTCGGCCTCACGGACTACTTCGGGTTCTTGAGCTGCGGCGATGTCGGGGTCGAAAAATGGCAGCAGATCGAGGCGCTGCGGGCGGCGGGTACGGTGGATGGCAAGGCGATCATGATCGGTGACCGGGCGGTGGACATCGAAGCGGGGCGTCGCAACGGCATCGCAACGGGAGGCGTGACCTGGGGGTACGGCACGCGCGAGGAGCTCACGGCAGCTCGGCCCGACCTGTGGTTCGACCAGCCTGCCGATTGGCTGGCAAGCCTGGCCCCCACCCTGACAGACGGGCCCACGACATGACGGCGGCGGTTGACCTGGTGGTGTTCGACAAGGATGGCACGCTGTTCGAGTTCGAGGCCACCTGGGGTGCCTGGGTCGTCGCCGTGGTGCGCGAGCTCGCGATGCCGACGTGTTCGGCAGAGGCCTTGGCGCAGGCGGTCGGCTACGACCTCGCCGCGGGTCAGTTCGACGCCGACGCGCTGGTGATCGCGGGCTCCGGCGAGGAAGTCATCGCGGTCTGGCTGTCGCTGCTCGGCGCCGAACACGAGGCGCACGTGCGGGACGTGTGCCGGCGTCACGAGCAGGCCTTGCCGCTGGTGCCGTGTGCCGACATTGCGTCTGCGCTCGCGCCGCTGCGCGACGCCGGCGCGGTGTTGGCGGTGGCGACCAACGACTACGTCCGCGTCGCCGAGGAGCACCTCGACACGGCGGGCGTGCGGAGCCTCTTTGACCATGTCATGGGGTGCGACAGCGGTTTCGACGCCAAGCCGGCCGCCGGGATGCTGGCGGCCCTCTGCGAGCGGACCGGCGTGCCGCCGCACCGGGCTGCGATGGTCGGCGACAGCACGCGTGATCTACAGGCCGCCCGCAACGCCGGTTACGGCCTGGCGATCGGCGTGTTGACCGGGCCGGCCCGCCGCGACGAACTGACGCCCCTGGCGGACGGCGTGCTTGACAGCGTCGCCGCGCTCGCAGGCTGGTTGCAGGTGCGGACTACTCGATCTCGCTGATCGTGCGCGTGTTGGCCGAGTCCAGCGGCGTCTGGCACATCTCGAGGTGCAGGCGTCCGCCGCTCGTGTAGGGCGCCGCCTCGATGGCGGCTTCGTTCAGCGTGATGCCGAGGCCGGCGGCGGTGGGCGGCAGAAAGTAGCCGTCCTCAAACGGCAGCGGCGCGTCGAGGATCGCGTCGTGAAAATCGGTCTGGATGGTCTCCAGGATCAGAAACGCCGGGCTGCTGAAGCCGACGTGCAACGCGGCCGCGTGGGCCACGGGGCCGCAATAGATGTGCGGCGCCATCTGGGCGTTGTGGAGCTCGCACAGCATGGCGATCTTCTTGGTCTCCCAGACGCCGCCCGAGCGGCCGATGTCCGGCTGGACGACGCGCACGCCCGCCTGCAGTGCCGCGTGAAACTCGGTCTTGGTCGTCAGGCGTTCGCCGGTGGCCACCGGGATCGATGTGGCGCGCACCACCTCGGCGTGCGCAGCCATGTTGTCCGGCGGGCAGGGCTCCTCGAACCAGAGCGGGTCGTGGGGTTCCAGGCGTTTGGCGAGGCGGATTGCGGAGCCGGTTGTCATCTGCCCGTGCGTGCCGACCAGGAGGTCGGCGCGGTCACCGACGGCCTCGCGCAGCCGTTTGATGCTGTACTCGCTGCGCGACAGTTCGTGCAGCGACAGTTCGCGGCCACCCTGAAAACTGTAGGGCCCGGCCGGGTCCTGCTTCAACGCCGTGAACCCGAGTGCGAGGTAGTCCAGTGCCCGTTCCGCGGCGGCGTCACCGTCGTGGTAGACGTCGCCCTGGCCGTCGCCGACCGCCCCGTGCTTGTCGACGCCCCAGGGGTAGAGGTATGTGTAGGCGCGCAGCCGGTCGTGGAAACGCCCGCCGAGCAACTGGTAGACGGGCTGGTCGTGCAGTTTGCCAAGGATGTCCCAGACGGCCATCTCGAGGCCGCTGAACACGCCCATCATGCTGACGTCGGGTCGCTGCGTGAACCCGGCCGAGTACACGCGTCGAAACAGCGTCTCCACGCGGTGGGGGTCGGTGCCGGCGAAGAACCGCTCGAAGGTGTCCTCGACCATGCGACAGGCGATGTCACCTGACACGGGGATGCCGTAGCACTCGCCAATGCCCTCGACGCCGTCGTCGGTCGTGATTTTCAAAAGGACCCAGAAACTGCCGCCGATGCCGCTCGGTGGCACCGTGACCCAGGTCTTGATCGATTGCAGCAACATGGTGGCTCGATGGTGTTGGGCGTGGTTGCAGAAGCTAGCACGCCTGAGGCGGCTTGCAGGGCATTCCGGAGCTCGGTGTTGCCGCGGTGGCGACGCGGGCTCAATGGCCGCGCGTCTGGATCCCGGGCGACACCGGACGGTGGAAGTCGCACGGCGATTTGTGCAGCCAGTCGGACAGGGTCGCGCGGTGGCCGCTCGATTCGATCGCGATCAGCCGGCGTGCGACGGCGAAGCTCAGAAGGCCCGCGAGGGAGGCGGCCGCGGCTTGCCCTGCCATGACGCCCTCGGCGCCCAGTTGGCTGGCGCCGAGCAGCACCAGCGGCAGCGTGAGCAGCAGGTCGCGGCCGACATTGGCCAGCGTCGAGTACCCGGGGTGGTTCAATGCGCTGTAGATCGGGCTGGCAATGAATTGCAAGCCCGAGAACAGGTAGCTGAAGGTGATGGCGATGCAGAAGAAGCGCACGAGATCAGCCGCATCGGCACTGAGGTCGAAGGCTGTGACGATCACGCCGTTGCCGAGCGCGAGCAGCGTGGCGACCGGCAGCACGTAGGTCACGAGGTACCGGGCCGAGGTCACCAGCGTGTCGTTGACACGTGCGAGCCGGTTGGCACCGGCGTTTTGCGAGGCAACCGGTCCCACGGCGGTGGAGAGGCCGAACAGGCCGGCAAAGGCCACCGGGGTGATGCGCCCGGTGACGCTCGCTGCGGCCACGGCGGCGTCGCCGAATTGCGCCATCTGGCTGGTCACGAAGGCGGCGCCGAGTGGCGTGGAGAGGTTGGTCAGCAGCGCCGGGCCGGCTTGCGACGCGAGTGGGCCGAGGTCGTGTCGTATGCGGGCGACGCTCGGTCGCGTGATGAGCTCGTGGTCGCGCAGCAGGGCGTGCAGGGCGAGCCCGGCGACCGTCATCCGCGAGGCAACTGACGCGAGTGCCGCGCCGTCGAGGCCCCAGTCGAACACGAAGATGAAGATCGGGTCGAGCACGGCGTTGACCCCGCCGCCGATCAGTGTGATGGTCATGGAGCGCTTGGCGGCGCCGACGACGCGCAACAGGCCGCTGCCGACGATGCTGAACACCAAAACCGGCAAACTCGCGTTCAGGATGCTGAAATAGCGGGCTGCGAGTGTCAGGGTGGTGTCGGTGGCGCCGAGCAGGGCCATCAGCGGCGTGGCGTACGCCAGCGACGCGAGGGTTGCCGGCACGGTCAGGCACAGCCCGAGCAGGATGCCGTTGGTGGCGAGATGCCGTGCACCCGCCTCGTCGTCGGCGCCGAGGGCGCGACCGACCAGCGTGCTCACCGCGATCGACAGCGCGATGCAGATCGACGCCATGAAGAACAGCCCGGCGCCGGCGTAGCCGACCGCCGCGGCCAGCGCGGGTTGGCCGAGCAGGGCGATGAAGAACATGTCGACCAGATCGACGAGGAAGAGCGAGCCGATGCCGACCGCCGAGGTGGTCGACAGCGTCAGCAGGTGCGGGCCGACAGGGCCTTTGGTGTACGGCGCGTCCGACATGGTGTGCGGTCTGTGATAAGCCAAGGGTGTGCACTGGGTGAGCGCAACGGCGCGGTGCACGTGAACAGAGTGTGGGTCTAACTGGGTATCGTCAAGGCCTGCAGACCACAGGGGAACCGGGAGCGAGCGACATGCCGTACGCGTTGAAAACCGTTGGTGCGAAAACGCTGTTGTACGTGATGGCGGCCGAGCCCGAGTACGGGCCGGCGTTGCGCGCGCGCTTCTCGCCGTTGTTCACCGGCATCGGACCGGTGGAGGCCGCGCTCGCATTGGGGGCCGCCCTCGCCAGGCTCGATGCGGCGGGGCGCACGCCCGATCTGGTCGTGAGCCTCGGGTCGGCCGGCTCGCGCAGCTTGCCGATGGCCAGCGTGCACCAGGCGCGTGCCGTGTCCTACCGCGACATGGACGCCTCGGCGCTCGGTTTTCCGGTTGGCTGCACACCCTTGCTCGACGAGCCCGCAGTGGCGACGCTGCACACGTGGGTCCCCGGGTTGTCGGCGGTGCACCTCGGCACCGGTGCGAGTGTGGTCTCCGGCGACGGCTACGACCGGGTCGAGGCGGACATGGTCGACATGGAGACTTACGCGATCTACCGCGCGTGCCGCGTATTCGGGTGCGAGCTGGCTGCGTTGCGCGGGGTGTCCGACGGCGCCGAACCGCTCGCCGAGCTGGCCGACTGGACCCGCTACCTCGCGGTCATCGACGCCCGCCTGGCCGAGGTGGTGGATCGGCTTGAAGCCGCCCTCGCAGGCCCGGGATCGGCGGCCTGACCGCCGGGCCGAATTGGGACGGCCGACGTCGAAATATTGTGCTGGTTGCGCTATGGTGAGGCATCTGTGCGTGTGACGATCGTGCGATCGTCGCCACAGTGTCACATTTCCGTGACAGGCTAGCTGGCCACCGCATTCACCCGGGGGTCGCCCGTCGCGGGAGCGGACAACGCGCGGGCGCACCGCCTGCGGCACTTGCGCACGCCACGCGGCGCAACACCACCAACTGGAGAGCCTTTTTCGATGCGAGACAAGTATCTAGAAGACCAAAAGCACGGCCTGTTGAGCGGTCGGCTGAACCGTCGTCAGTTCATCACCTCAATGGTCGCAGCCGGTGTCGCGTTGCCGACGGCGATGTCGCTGTCCGATTCCGTCATGGCCATGACGCCGAAGTCCGGCGGTCACTTCCGGGTGGGCTTCGGGCACGGTTCCACCACCGACTCGCTCGACCCGGGCACCACTGAAAACAGCAAGATGACCGGCGTCAACTTCGCCTACGGTCAGTGCCTCACCGAAGTTGACAGCGACGGCAACCTGATCCCGGAGCTGGCCGAGAGCTACGAGTCCGCTGACGGCAAGACCTGGGTGTTCAAGCTGCGCCAGGGCGTTGAGTTCCACAACGGCAAGACGCTTGCCCCCGAGGACGTGATCGCGTCCTTGCAGTACCACATGGGCGAAGACTCCAAGTCGGCGGCCAAAGGCCTGCTGACTTCGGTCAAGGGCATTAAGGCGGACGGCAACAACGTCATCGTCGAGCTCGACTCGCCGGACGCCGGCTTCCCGTTCATCGTCAGCGACTACCACCTGCTGATCCTGCCTTCGAAAGACGGCATGGTCGACGTGCAGGCGGGCATCGGCACCGGCCCTTACGTGCTCGAGAATTTCGAAGCCGGTGTGCGTGCCGAGTTCACCCGTGCGGCCAACTACTGGAAAGCCGGTCGTCAGCACTTCGACTCGCTCGAGTACCTCGCGCTGGTCGACACCACTGCGCGCCAGAACGCGGTCATGAACGGCGACGTGGACGTCGCCACCCGCATCGACCCGAAGACCGTCGCGCTGATGAAGCGTGTGCCGACGCTCAACATCCTCGAGCAGGCCGGCACGCTGCACTACACCTTCCCGATGCGCCTCGATGTCGCGCCGTTCGACAACTACGATCTGCGCATGGCGTGCAAGTACGCGATCAACCGCCAGGAACTGGTCGACAAGATCCTGCTCGGCCACGGTGTCGTCGGCAACGACCACCCGATCTCCACGGCAAACCAGTACCACGCCGGCGACCTGCCGCAGCGTGAGTTCGATCCGGACAAGGTGCGTCACCACCTGAAGAAGGCGGGCATGGAAGGTGCGACCATCCAGCTCTCCGCGTCAGATGCGGCCTTCGCCGGTGCGGTCGACGCAGCGCAGCTGATCAAGGCCTCTGCGGCGCAGGGCGGGCTGAACATCGAAGTGGTGCGCGAGCCGAGCGACGGCTACTGGTCGAACGTCTGGAACAAGAAGGGCTGGTGTGCGTGCTACTGGGGTGGCCGTCCGACCGAAGACTGGATGTTCAAGTCAGCCTACGTCGCAGACACCGAGTGGAACGACACGGCCTGGCGCACCACCGACGGCGCTAAGAAGTTCAACGAGCTGGTTCTGTCTGGCCGCTCGGAACTCGACGACGCCAAGCGTCGCGCCATCTACGCCGAGTGCCAGCAGCTCATCAGCGACGATGGCGGCGCGATCGTGCCGATGTTTGCCAACCACATCCACGCGGTGTCCAAGAAAGTCGCGACGCCGGAGCAGGTGGCGGGCAACTGGGAAGCGGATGGCCACAAAGCGTGTGAGCGCTGGTGGTTCGCCTGATCCGCTGACCGCCACGCACACGGCGTGGCAGTGACGGAAACACCCCGGCCTCGCCGGGGTGTTTTTTTTTGCGCCTCGGATGTCCCTCGGGCCGCTTGACGGCGGTGACGGTGAACAGCAGACTGCGTCGCACGGGGCCGCGATCGCCTCGAGAGGCGTCAGCTCAGCATCGCATCCTGCTCACCACACGATTGGAGGATGCGCCGTGGCGTCACCGACTGAAATTGCCCCGAAACAACTGGCCCGCCTGATTGGCACACCCGCTGTGCCAGCCCTGCTCGACGTGCGTCTCGACGACGACGTCGCCCTCGACCCCGTCCTGATCCCGACCGCGCGTCGGATCGCCCACACCGATCTGGACACCCTCGAGCTCGACCGCTCCCGACGTGTGGTGGTCGTCTGCCACGGCGGGCTCAAGCTCAGTCACGGCGTCGCCGCGCGTTTGCGTGCGCGGGGCCTCGCTGCCGAGGTGCTCGAAGGCGGACACCTCGCGTGGCGACGCGAAGGGCACCTGGCCGTGCCGATCGCCGCGTTGCCAGGGGTAAAAAGCGGTACGGCGTCTCGCTGGGTCACACGGCAACGGCCCAAGATCGACCGCCTGGCCTGCCCGTGGCTGATCCGGCGCTTTGTCGACCCCGGCGCCGAAATCCTTTTCGTGCCGTCTCGCGAGGTGCTGGCGGTGGCCGAACGCTTCGACGCCGAGCCCTTCGACGTGAGTGGCGCGCCGCTCTCGCACCGCGGGGATCGCTGTACCTTCGACGCGGTGTGCGAGCGCTTTGGCCTGGACACGCCAGCGCTGCAGACGGTGGCTGACACCGTGCGCGCAGCCGACTTCGGTCGGCCGGAAGTCGTGCCGGAGGCGGCGGGCTTGCTGGCGATCTCACTGGGCCTGTCGCGTCTGCACCGCGACGACCTCGCGCAGCTTGACGCCGGCATGGTGGTCTACGATGCGCTCTTTCGCTGGGCGCGCGACGCGCGCGGCGAGCACCACGACGACAGCGACACCTGATGTGCAGCCAACACGACCCGCGCCCGTCCGTCGGTGAATTTGTCCGTGCCTTCGGCAAGATCGGGCTGTTGTCCTTTGGTGGGCCCGCTGCGCAGATTGCGGTGATGCAACGCGTGGTCATCGACGAACGCCGCTGGATCGGCGAGCGGGACTTTGCCGCCGCCTTGAGCTTCTGCATGTTGCTGCCTGGCCCGGAAGCGATGCAGTTGGCCACCTGGCTCGGGTGGCGGATGCGCGGCACGTTCGGGGGTGTGGTAGCAGGCTTGCTGTTTGTCCTGCCGGGCGCGGCCGTGGTGCTCGGTCTGTCGCTGGCGTACGTGCAGGTTGGGTCGGTGCCCGAGGTCGCCAGCGTGTTTCTCGGGGTCAAAGCCGCGGTCATTGCGGTCGTGTTGTCGGCGCTGATCGCGTTGTCCCGGCGCACCCTGTCCACGACGGGTTTGCGGTGGGTCGCGGCGGCGACCTTCGTCGGCATGTTCGCCTTTGCCCTGCCGTTTCCCCTGATCGTGGTGCTGGCGGCGATGGCGGGTTACCTCCGACCGGTGGCGCGCGAAGCGGTCGCCGAGCCGCCGCACCGCAAGGCCTCACTCCGAGACACGGTGTCGACGGCGGTGCTCTGGTTGGGCGTGTGGTGGGTGCCGTTGCTGGCGGTGTACGCCTGGCACCCGTCGGGCGTGCTGTGGGACGTCGGACGCTTCTTTTCGCAGCTCGCCGTGTTGAGCTTCGGTGGCGCCTACGCGGTGCTGTCGTGGCTCGCCCAGGATGCGGTGTTGCACCACGGGTGGTTGACGACGGCGCAGATGATGGACGGGCTCGGTCTCGCCGAAACCACACCCGGACCGCTGATCCTGGTCACCGAATTTGTCGGCTTCCTGGCCGGCGCGCAGCAGGGCGGGGTGGCGTTGGGCGGTTTGGCGGCGGCCGTGACGCTCTGGGCGACCTTTGCGCCGTGCTTTCTCTGGATCTTCGTCGGCGCCCCCTGGCTCGGCTGGCTTTGCGCGCAACCGCGTCTCGCCGGCATGCTGCGCACGATCACCGCAGCGGTGGTGGGTGTGATGGCGAGTCTCGCCCTGTGGTTTGCCCTGCACACGGTGTTCGATACGGTCGAGCTTGTCGAACGCGGGTGGTTGGCGTTGTTGGTGCCGTCTGCCGCGTCGCTGAACCCCAGTGCGGTGGCGCTCACGGCAGTGGCTCTCGTGTTGGTCTTCCGCGCCGGTTGGGGCACCGTGCGCGTGTTGTGCGCCTGTTGCGTGATCGCCTGGCTTGGCACGCTGATCTGACGGTGCGCGCGCTTCAGGTCCGTTTGCTGTCGTCGACGATGTCCATCTGCGCGAGGCCGCTGTTGCCGAGCTCGACCGCCGCGAACGGCCCACCGTGACAGCGCACCGCGAGGTCGTCGGGCGCGGCCGGCGGCTCGGCGCGCAGGATGGCGTCCGCAAACTGCTCGGCGTTGTCCGTCGGCCGGTAGCCGAGGTGGCGTGCCCCGCCGTTGTCGACTGGCGCGCGGTCGTTGTCGGACACGCCGTAGACCACGGTGAACTCGGTTACGGGCGTTTCGATGGCCCGGGTCACGAGTTGGATCAGGTCCGGGTAGCTGAGCCAGGTGCCGAGCGCACGGGCACTCGTGACCTGCGCACACGAGCAGATGCGCAGGCACACGGCCTCGATGCCGCGCTTGTCCCAGTAGAGCCGCGCCAGGTCTTCGGCGAAACACTTCGCCAGGCCGTAGAAGGTGTCTGGGCGGTGCGGGGCATCGACGCCGATGGCCTCGGTCTTGGGGTGCATGCCAACCGCGTGGATGGAGCTGGCGTACACCACACGCGGGACTCGGTTGCGGTGTGCTGCCTCCCAGACGTTGTAGGCGCCGACCATGTTCGGCCCGAGCAGCGACTCGAACGGGGCTTCGTCGCCAATGGCGCCGAAGTGCACCACGCACGCGGCGCCGTCGAGCAGCGTCGCCATGGCGTCGAGGTCGCAGAGGTCGGCTTTCGCGTAGCGCTCGCCCGGGTAGCAGGTGCCGATGTCGTCGACGATGTCTGACGACACCAGCTCATCGCAGAGCGCCGTCAGCGGTTCGCGCAACCAGGAACCGAGTCGGCCGGCTGCGCCAGTGAGAACAATGCGTGTCATGGACAGGGTCTCCAGGACGGTCGATCAGATGCGGTTTCGCGGGCGCGGTTGCGCGGCGCCCGGCGGTGAATTGGGGTGGCGGTCGGTGCGGTAGACCGCTCAGCGCATCGCGGCGTGCAGCGCGTCCGCGCCGCGGGCGAGCAGTGCGAGGTCGGAGCCGCAGGCGACAAAGCTGAAGCCTTCGTCGATCAGTTGGCGAGCGAGCGCGGGGTCGAACACCAGGGTCCCGACCGGCACGCCCCGGTCCATGAGCGGTTTGGCCGTGGCGCGGATCAGGTCCCAGGTCTCAGGGTGCATCGGCTGGCCGAGATGCCCAAGGCTCGCCGAGATGTCCGCTGGGCCAAAGAACACACCGTCGACGCCGTCACGCTCGCCGATCTCGCTCGCGGTGGCCAGCGCCTCGCGCGTTTCCACCTGCAGCAGCACTGCGGTCTCGTCTTCGACACGGCTGAAATAATCCCCAATCCGACCGAAGCGGTTGGCGCGGGTGGTGCCCGAGACCCCGCGGATCCCGCGCGGCGGATAGCGCGTGGCCGCAACGGCGGCGTCGGCTTCAGTGGCGTTCTGCACCATCGGAAACAGCAGCCCCTCGGCGCCGACATCGAGCAGGCGCTTGACCAGGACCGGATCGTTCCACTGCGGACGCACGATTGCGGTGGTGTCACGGCTGGCAAACACCTGCAGCTGCGAGAGCACAACCGGCAGCTCGTTGGGTGAGTGCTCCATGTCGAGCAGCACCCAGTCAAAGCCCGCGTCGGCGACCACCTCAGCGGCGACATTGCTCGCCAGACTGATCCAGAGTCCGATCTGCGGCGTGCCGCTGCGCAGTGCGCTGAGGAAGGCGTTGGTCGGGAGCTTCATATCACGGCCTTCTCGACGAACGGGGCGTTGGCTGGAATCCGCTCGAAGTTGAACGGGCTGAGGTCGAGGCTGCGGTATTCGCCGTAGGTCAGGTACTCGGCGGTGCCCCGGCCCATGGCGGGAGACTGTTGCAAGCCGTGGCCGCTGAAGCCATTGAGGAAGATGAAGTTCTCCACCTCGGTGTGCGGCCCCATGATCGCGTTGTGGTCGAAGACGTTGTACGCGTAGTGGCCCGCCCATTCCCGGATGACCTTGATGGCCTCGAACTGCGGTACACGTGTCGCCAACACTGGCCAGATGTGGTCCTGCCACAAGCTCTGGTCCATCTCGAAATCGTCAAAGGCAACCGCCGGGTCGACGTCGCTGTGGCCGCCCGCCATGTAGGACGACGTACCGTCCTGGCGAAAATGCACCCCCGAGGGGTCGATGGTGAGCGGCAGGTCACGGTCGAGCGGTTGCTCGGCGGTGAACACCCAGGTGTACCGCTTGCGCGGTTCGACCGGCACGCGAATGCCCGCCATCTGTGCGGTGCGGTCCGCGCGGGGCCCCGAGGCGTTGACCACCTGGCCGCAGGACACGGTGTCGCCGGAGGCGAGGGTGACCGACTCGACGCGGGTGCCGCTCGAATTCAGGCCCATGCCGACGACTTCGTTGGCAACGTATTCGACACCGCGTTCGCGCGCCTGCCGGCGCCACCAATCAAAGACGGTGATGCCCTCCCAATAGCCCTCGTCCACGGTGTTGATGCTGCCGAGTACGATGTCGTCGACGTTGTAGAACGGGTAGTGCTGCCGGATTTCGGCCGGCGTCATCAATTGCGTGCCTGCGCCGGCGGCGTGCTGCACCACGGCGCTCTCACGCAGAACGTTGGCGAACGCGTCGTTGTCGGCGAGGTACAGGTAGCCAAAGTTGTGAATTGACAGCTCCGGCACACGGCTGTCACCGCCCATGTACTGCCGGATGTTCTTGACGAAATCGGCTGCAAACTGGGAGATCCGGACGTTGAGCTCGCTCGAGAACTGCTGTCGCATGCACGAGTTGGTGTGGGAGGTCGAGCAGAATGCGTAGCTCGGGTCGCGTTCGACCACCAACACCGAGCCGTTGAAGTCCGGGTTGTCGCTGAGAAACCAGGCGGTCGACGAGCCCATCATGGCGCCGCCGACGATCACCACGTCGTAGTGTGTTCGGCTCGGTTGTGTCGTCTGTGTCATGCCGGCAGTTCCCCCCGGGCAGCGTGTCGCAGCACCTGGTCGATGTCGTCGTCGCTGAGTCCGTAGGTCTCGCGCGCGGTGGTGCGCGAGATGTAGCCGAGCGACACGTCCCGCGCGACGTCGGCGGCGCTGCGGGCCCGCGGGTCACCGTACCCCGCACCGCCCGGAAAGGCCATGCGCACGTGGCGGCCGTGCGGGACGAACTGCTTGCCCTTGCCGCGCATCGCCGTGCCGTCGTCCTGCGCGATCACCGTCGGTGCGCCGTTGTGGCCGCCGCGCCGACCGCGTGCGGGGTGGTCGATGCGATCGAACATGGCCTGGATGTGAAACTCGTGCCCCGGTCGGACGCCGACGTCCATGAACTGGCCGAGCCCACCGCGGTGTTGGCCAGCGCCCCCGCTGTCCTCGCGCAGCTCCTTGCGCCAGATAATGACAGGCCCAACCTGTTCCGTGGCCTCCACCGGCATGGTCATCACACCGGACGGAAACGCGGTGGCGTTCATGCCGTCGAGCGTCGGGCGCGCACCTGACCCACCCGAGTTGAACGTCAGCACCTCGGCGCGCGTCGCGTCGGCGGGCGCGGTGTCGTCGGTGCGGGGCTGCACCGAGACCTGAAAGTTGCACAGGCAGCCCGCGCCTTCGGCTGGTACCGTCGCCGGCAGCAGCGTGTCCAAGGCGTCGTACACGGTGTCCGGGACCATGTGGCCGATCACGTGCCGCAGTGCGACCGGTGCCGGGTGTGGCGCGTTGACGATGCTGTTTTCCGGCGCGGAGATCTCGAAGGGTGCGAGTGAGGCGGCGTTGTTGGGAATGTCCGGTGCGATGGCACACTTGAGCGCGTAGCAGGCGTAGGCTTGGGTGTAGACCAGCGGCACGTTGATGCCTTTCTTGTCGAGCCCGGAGCTCCCAGCAAAATCGCAGACGACGCGGTCGGTCTCGATCGTGACCGCGACTTTCAGGGTGATCGGGTCGCTGTAGCCGTCGAGGTCCATGCGACCTTCGGCGCTGCCGTGCTCGAGCGCGTTGATGCGCTCCAACGTGGCCCGGCGCGAGTTCTCCAGGATGAAATCAGACACGCCGTCGAGTGTCTCCAGGTCGAACTCGCCCATCATGTCCGCAAGGCGCCGTTGGCCAATTTCGTTGCACGTCGCCAGCGCGTACATGTCGCCGACCAGTTGATCGGGCTCCCGCACATTGCCACGGACAATGCGGATCAGCGTCTGGTCGACCTCGCCGCGCTCGATGAACTTCATGATCGGAAGGTACAGGCCCTCCTCGTAGACCGAGTTGGCGTCCGCGCCGAAGCCGCGCCCGCCGATGTCGACGATGTGCGCGGTGCAGGCAAAAAAGCCGACGTGCCGTCCCGCGTGAAACGCCGGGCTGACCACGGTGATGTCGTGCAGATGGCCGGTGCCTTCCCAGGGGTCGTTGGTGATGTAGACGTCGCCTTCGTAGATGTTGTCTGGCCCGATGCGGCGGATGAAGTGCGCCACCGCGGCGGCCATGGCATTGACATGACCCGGCGTACCGGTCACGGCCTGCGCAAGCATGTCCCCGGACGTGTTGTAGACACCGGCAGACAGGTCGCCGGCCTCGCGCACCGACGTTGAGAAGGCGGTGCGCACCAGCGCCTGGGCCTGCTCCTCGACAACCGAGATCAGGCGGTTCCACATCACCTGGTAGGCCACGCTTGAGGGGGTTGTCATGCGGGTTGCTCCTTCGTGTGGACGTCAATGCAGCCGTCGGACAGTGTCCTGGCCCGTCGGCTGGTCGGCACCACCACGGTGGTCTCGTCTTCGGTGATCAGGGCCGGCCCCGGCAGCACGGCACCAATCGGCAGCGCCGCACGGCTGCACACGCTCGCCTCGGTCAGGCTGCCGAGCGCCGGGTCGAACAGCGCACGGTGCACGAGCGCTTCCGGCGGCGGTCGACTTTCGACCGGGCCGACCGGTTCGGGGTCGGCTGCGGGGGTGGTCGCGTTAACCGACCAGACCGCAATCTCGACCGGCAGGCGTTCGACGGTGCGACCGAAGAGTTTGCGGTACGCGCGTTCAAAGGCGGCGAGGTAGTCGGCGCCGGTGGGTGACGCAACCTGGTCGGCGTCCAGCACCACGGGAATCTCCCAGCCCTGGCCACTGTAGCGCATGAAGGCCTTGTGCTCGCAGTGGATCGGCGCGGTGGCGTCACAGCGCCGCACGAAGGCGGTGGCTTCCTCACGCATCTCGGCAAACAGTGCGGTCACGGTGCCCGCATCGAAGGCGTCCAGGCGCATGAACACGCTGCGGTTGGCCTCGAAGCTGAACGGGGCTTGCAAAAAGCCGATGGCGGAGCCGACACCGGCGCCGGGTGGCACCAGGCAGCGGGCGATCCCGAGCTTCTCGCACAGGCGAGCCGCGTGCAGCGGGGCTGCCCCGCCGAAGGCGATCATCGTGTACTCGCTGAGGTCTTCGCCGTTCTCGACGGCGTGCACGCGGGCCGCGTTGGCCATGTTTTCGTCGACCACTTCGGCCAGGCCGAACGCTGCGGTCTGCGCGTCCATCTCGAGCGCCCCGCCAATCGTGCTCGACAGGGCCGCGTTCGCGCGCTCGGGGTGCAGCGTGATCGACCCGCCGGCGAAGTGCCCGGGATCGAGTTTGCCGAGCACAAGGTCGGCGTCGGTGACCGCCGGGCGCTCTCCGCCGCGCCCGTAGCACGCCGGGCCGGGTTCCGAGCCTGCGCTTTCGGGGCCCACGCGGATTTGCCGCAGGGCGTCAACGCTCGCGAGCGAGCCCCCGCCGGCACCGATCTCCACCATGCCGATCACGGGGATCGAGATGGGCATGCCGGAGCCCTACTTGAAGCGGTAGCTGCGGGCCACTTCAAACACACGCGCGGTTTTTGGCGTGCACTGTTTGATCAGGCAGATCTTCGCGGTGGTGCCGCCCATGTCGAACGAGAGCACCTTGTCGAGGCCGTGTTGGGCGGCGATCGTCGCGGCAAACACCGCGCCGCCGGCCGGGCCTGATTCGACCAGACGGACCGGGAACTCGGACGCCGCCTCGAGCGAGATGATGCCGCCGCCGGAGTGCATCAAAAAGATCGGGGCGGTGCACCCGGCGTCGCCGAGGCGGTCGGCGAGCCGCGCGAGGTAGCTCTTCATCAGGGGTTTGATGTACGCGTTGGCGCACACGGTGTTGAACCGCTCGTACTCGCGCATCTGCGGTGACACCTCCGAGGAGATCGACACCATCACGTCCGGCAACCGCTCGGCGAGCATGTCGCGCACGCGGCGCTCGTGCTCGGGGTTGACGTAGCTGTGCAGAAACCCGATGGCGACGGACGCGTAACCGGCGTCGCGGAGCTGGTCGGCGAGTGCCGAGACTGCCTCGTCGGGCAGTGGCCTCAGCACCTCTCCGCGGGCGTCGACACGTTCGGGCAGGGTGTAGCGCCGGTTGCGCGCGATCAGCGGCTCGGGCAACCGGAGGTTGAGGTCGTACTGCTCGAAGCGGCTCTCTGTGCGCATCTCGATGGTGTCGCGAAACCCGTCGGTGGTGATGAAGGCGGTCTTCGCGCCGCGCCGCTCGATCAGCGCGTTGGTGGCGAGTGTGGTGCCGTGAATCACCTGCACGATGGCGTCGGGGCCGACACCGGCGTTTGCGCAGACGCGCTGCATGCCCTCGATGATGGCGTCTTCCGGTGCAGCGTAGGTGGTGAGCACCTTGGTCGAGAACCGGCCAGCGGGGCCTTCGAGGACCACGTCGGTGAAGGTGCCGCCGATGTCGGCGCCGAGGCGGTAGCGGGCGTTGGCCATGACAGCGTCCGTCGGGGAAAGGTGTGACCCTAGCAAAGAGACGACATCAAAAAAAATTGTTTAATTCGATGGCGGAGATAAAAAAACTTGATTACTTCGCGGTGTGCTGGCGTGCGATCCGCGCCGCGAGGTCGGCGGCAACCGAGACGTAGCCTGGGCTGGATACCCGGTCGAAGCGGGCCACGAAGGCCAGGGCGTCGGGGGTCCAGCGGCACTGCAGTGGCACGATCGAGCCATCAGCGATCGGGGCTCGGACCATGGGCTCCGGCAGGCAGGCGATGCCGTGGCCGTTCAGCACCAGCGCGATGCAGACCGACAGGTTCGACGACGGCACGATGCGGGCTCGGGTGCCGGGCCGCGCGGCAAAGTACTCACTGATCTGCTGGTGCGGTCTGGACCCGCGGGTGTGCGTGAGGATCGGGTGTTGGCGCAACTCGGTGTGGTCCAGCGTGCCGCTGCCGGAGACCTGTCCCGGTGGCGCGACCCAGAGCATCTCGCACCTGTCCAACGGCAGTTCGGCGCTGAAGCGCTCGCGGAACGGGCCGTTCTGCAAGGTCAGATCCAGCTCGCGTCGAACTAGCGCGTCTGTCAGCTCCACCGACAGACCGACGGTGAGTTCGACCAACACGTTTGGCAAGTCGGCGCGCAAGGCGTCGAGCAGGTCGCCGAGCCAGGTGGCTGCGATCACTTCGGTCACGCCGATTCGCAGCGAGCCCGCGTGCAGTTGGGGCCGCGCCGCGGTGTCGATCAGGGCGTCGCGCGCGGCTAGCACCTCGCGTGCGCGGGCCAAGGTGCGCTCGCCAAGCGCCGTCAGGCGCGCCGTACCGCTGTCCCGGACCAGCACGCTGCCGCCGAGCGCGTCCTCGAGCGCGGCGATGCGGGACGACACATTGGGTTGCGTGGTGCTCAGCCGCTCGGCGGCGCGGCCGAAGCCGCCCAGATCGGCCACGGCAACGAAGGTCTCCAGTTGCTTCAGGGTGATCGACATGGTGTACCGTGTGGCGGCAAGAGGCGGGGCCGAGCGCGCAGTGTGCCATCCTGCCCAGTATGACAACAGGACACCCGACATGGCCCACGGTCCCGAAGCAGATGCCTTTTCACTCCAGCGTCGCGTGGCGGGCGGTGGCACGGCCCCCTTGTCGTACTGGACCGTCCCCAACGAGACCGCCGAACTGACCGACGTGCTGTTGGGGTCGCCCGACTACCTGTTTCACCGCGCCACCTCCAGCCTGTCCCGCAAGTTCCTGCGCGACGCGCCCTGTGACATCCCGTTGGCACAGCGCCAGCACGCCGAGT
>JBCCUP010000054.1 GCA_039196715.1 Pseudomonadota bacterium | reverse complement strand
GATCGACGACACCCGCGTTCGCGTGGAGCCCGACCCCCGCGGCTTCTAAGCGTCGCCGGTGTCGCGGGCAGACAGTGCCGGCTTTGCCTTGCTCGCCGCCACCGCGCGCGCCGTCTTTGGCGACATCATCGTGGCGCCCGGTCTGACCATCGCGACACTCGACGCGCGCCATTACGCCGAGGTGGCCGAGGACGTCTACCGCTTCAACCCGTTCCTGTTCGGCCCCGACGACCTGCCGCGCTTGCACGGGGTCAACGAGCGGTTGTCGGTGAGCGGCCTGGCGCAGGCGGTGCGCTTTTACAGTACCGTGATGACGGCCCCCTGACCCCGACACCCCCGACGAGGCCCCGCCATGCAATCCCTTGATCTACCCGACGACCTGCCCGTGCCCGAGGACGACGGCGGTGCCAGTCACCTCGCGGGCACGGCGATGCCGTCGGTGTCTCTGCAGGCCACCGACGACAGCCTGGTCGACCTCGCCGGCTTCACCGGTCGCACGGTGGTGTACATCTACCCGATGACCGGGCGCCCCGACCGCGCCTTGCCCGACGGCTGGGATGCCATCCCCGGCGCACGCGGGTGCACGCCGCAATCCTGTGCGTTCCGCGACCACCACGCCGAACTCGCCACCCTCGGCGCCCGCGTGTTCGGGCTGAGCTCACAGACCAGCGACTACCAGCGCGAGGCCCACGCGCGGCTGCACCTGCCGTTCGCGTTGTTGAGCGACAGCGCTTTTGCGCTCGCCGACGCCTTGCGCTTGCCCACCTTCGACGACGCCGGCGAGCGGCTCTACCGGCGCCTGACCCTGATCCTCCAGGGTGAGCGGATCGAGCACGTGTTCTACCCGGTCTTTCCACCCAACGAAAACGCCGAACGCGTGCTTGACTGGCTGCGCGCGAACCCGTCCGGCGCGTAACCGGGCGCGGCGTTCGTCGCTGCGCCGTGGATCACGCCACGCCATCGCGACGGGAAAGTGGCCATCGCCTTGTCCGAGCACCTCGATGTGGCGCAAGCCGCAACACCGCCACGATCCCGAGCACGCTCACGACCACGTGCACTGAACCGAGCTCTTCTGTGACCTGATCCACGCGGTCACGATTTTCCTGCCTGGCAACGACCTGTCTCACCACGTGAACGTCTTCGGCTCTCTGGTTTTCGCCGGCGTGTTCATCGCCCTCTGGTACGGCCGGGGCGAGCTCAGTGTGTTCAATTCGATCCACGTCAGCAGAGACGTCTGGCACCACCTGATCATCTCGGTGATGATCTGCACGGTGATGTTCATGGCCGCCGCCAACCCGGACATCGGTGGCGGCGGTTGGCCGTACTTCGCGCTGGGCTTCGCGGCGAACCGCGCGATGATAGCGGCCTTGCATTACCGGGCGCGCCCGGTGGCGCTTTCGGCACGCGTGAGGACCTGGCCGACCGGGGAGGCCGCGCTCAGCGCCGCGTGCGGGTGCGGCGTTGGGGTGCCCGCTTGCGCGCCGGTGACGGCGGGTGGCTGGCGACGCGGTGGGTGATCGCGGCGATCAGGACGACCGCCGCGGTGAAGAGGTAGAGGCCGTTGTGCAGCTGCACGCTCGCCAGGGCACCGAGTTTGAGGGCCACCAGCAGCACCGCGACCACCAACACATCCAACATCGCCCACCGACCGAAATCGTGTATGGCCGTGAGCCAGGTGCGGGTTGCGCCGGCCGTGCGGGGCGGCCAGAACACCACCCGGTACAGCACGCCCAGTTTGACCAGCGGCAGCACCAGGCTGAAGACCGCAATCACGGCGAGCAGCATGTACTGACCCTCGCCATGCAGCGCCTCAAGGGTGCCCGCCACCGACAGTGTGTTCTTCCACAACAGCATCTTCTTGACTGTCAGCAACGGGCTGAACACGCCGAGTGCCAGCAGCACCGTTGCCAGCACCAGCGCGCCCTGGAGCAGCCGCATTTCCCACGGCGGTGTGACGCGTCGCGAGGCGGGCATTCAGCGGCCCCCTCGCTGCCCGATCATCCGGTCCAGCCAGTCCAGACCGTGCCGCCACGGGGTCAGGCCGAGGGCCGCACCTGCTGTGGCGCCGAGGCCGTTGGCGACCGCATCCCAGGCCTCGGTGACGCGCCCCGGCACCTGCCCCTGGACCAGCTCGAGCACCACACCCATGGCGACGAGTGCGAGCCACAGTTGTGGCAGTTTTGTACGCGCCACGCCGAAGGCATACCAGGCACCGAGCCCGGCATAGCCGCCAAAGTGCAGCAGCTTGTCCCAGAGCGAAAACACCAGCAAGGGCGAATCGGACGGGCTGAGCGTGAGCAGGGTGATGACCGCGATCATCGCCAGTCCAAGCGCGTGCCAGAGGCCGCGCAGGATCCGAGACGCGCGGCTCACGGTCGGCGGTGCGCGCGTCGGGCGAGGCGCCAGCCGAGGAGCACGAGCCCCACGGCGGCACCGGCGAGCGCACCGTAGAGGTGTGAATTGACCACGACATTGCCGCCTGCAGCCCACTCCGAGCCCGGCACGGCGCCGAGCCATTGCTCCCAGCCGAGCTTGGCGACAATGGCGGCCAGCAACAGACCGCCGCCGACCGGCGCGTCGGCGAGATCAAGGATGACACCGGCCAACAGCAGGCCGTGCAGGGCGCCACTGAGACCGACGTAGTAGTCGAGATTCGGGTCGCGCAGGTAGAGACCGATGCCCACCGCCAAGGCGCTGACGACGAAGCACAGCACCCACTCGGCGGTGCGCAGGTGGTGCCAGACCAGCAGCACGATCACCGCGAGCCCGAGCAGGTTCATGCCGAGGTGGCCGAGGTTTAGGTGGACAACATTGCCGGAGAGTAACAACCACCAGGCGCCGCCCTCGACGGCGGCGCGGTCGAAGCGCCAGACATCCCGTAAATCAGCCAGTTGCAAGCCGGTGCTCAGCGCAGCGAGGCACAGGGGAAACCACCAGGTTTTGATGAATGCGGGCATAGGACGTTGCGGCGAGGGGCGGTGCGTTCGGCGGCGGTTCAGCGTGGTGCGGTGCGATGAAACTCCGCGCGGTGCGCGCGATCTGTACTGCTAAGCTTAGCCCCACCACCGCCACGCATTTTGGAGAATTGTATGCGATCCACTGGTCGCCATGCCGCCCGGCAACGCGGCTTTACGCTGCTCGAGATCATGATCGTGGTCGTGATCCTCGGTGTGCTTGGCACGATGATCCTGCCGAACAGCCGGGGCCGGCCGGCCGCGGCGCGGCAGGTCAAGGCGCGCCAGGACATCAGCGCGATCGAGGCGGCGCTCGAGCTCTACCGGCTGGACAACTTCAACTACCCGAGCGCGGACGACGGCCTTCAGGCACTGGTGGAGAACCCCGGCGACGACGCGCCCAATTGGAAGGATGGCGGCTACCTGAAGAAACTCGCCAAGGACCCCTGGCAGCGCGACTACGTGTACCTGAACCCGGGCGAGCGCGGCGAGATTGACATCTACACGCTGGGGCGTGACGGGGCGCCTGGCGGGGAAGGTCCCGATGCCGACATCGGCAACTGGAGCCCGTGAACGCGGCGACCGCCGCAGCCGCGTGCGCGGCTTCACACTCATTGAAATTCTCGTGGTCGTGGTGGTCATCGGGATCATCGGTGTCACGGCGGTTCAGCAAATCAACTTCGGTGGCAACCGCGACGCGCAACGCGACGCTGCTCGTCGTCTGCATGTGATGTTGCAGCTCGCCATGGACGAGGCCCTGGCGCGGTCGCACACCCTCGGCCTGGTGGTCACGACCGACGGCTACCGCTTCGTCAAACGCGAGCGGGACAAGGAAGGCGAGTGGGTGTGGTCGGATTACGACGCCTCCGGCAAGTTGCGTGGGGCGCAGTTCGACAAAGCGTCACCGCTCTACCTCGACCTCGAACTCGAGGACCAACCGCTTGAACTGAAATCGGCAGCCGAGCTCGAGGCCGCTGATGGACCCACGGTTCCGCAGTTGTGGTTCCTACCCGACGGCGAACTGATGCCGCGCTACCGCCTGATGGTCAGTGCGACGCAAGCCGAGCGCGAGTTCCGCCTCGAGCCCACCGAGCGCGAGCCGATCTCGCTCGACGTTGTCGCTCGCTGAGTCTGCGCCGTGCTCGCCCGCTCCGCCCGCGCCTTCACCTTGATCGAAGTCATGTTCGCGCTGGCGATCGTTGCGACCGCCATTGCAGCCCTGACCCACACTGGCGTCACCTTCTCGAACAATGCGAATTACCTGCGCGACAAGACGTTCGCCCGCTGGGTGGCGAGTGACAAGTTGACCGAACTGCGCGTGACCGGCGCCTGGCCGGACCTCGGCAAGGAAGAGGGCGAGTGGCAGCTCGCGGGGCAAACCTGGTACTGGCGGACCGAAACGGAGGACGTGCAGGATCCGTTGTTGCGTCAGGTGACCATCCAGGTGCGGCGCAGGCCGTCTGCGACTGGCGCGCTGTCAACGCTGACGGCGTTCCTCGGTGACCCCGGCGTGGGCGCGGGTGTGCAGCCGTGAGGTCACGCGGATTCACGTTGATCGAGCTGCTGGTCGCGATGGCCATCACGGTGGTGGTCAGTGCCGCCGCGCTCGCCGGGTGGCGCGCGGTCACGGGCGTCGAGCGCGCGCTCGATGCCATGCAGGCCCAACTCGCGGGGCTCGAGCGTGCGTTTCTGATTCTCGATCGCGACATCGGCCAGTTGATGGCACGGCCGATCCGCGACGAACTCGGCGGCGAGCGCGACGCACTCGCCTACAGTGACTACAGCGGCGCCGAAATCGAGTTCACGCGGGCGGGCTGGTTCAACCCGGCGCCCGAACTGACGCCGCCGCGCAGCGAATTGCAACGTGTCGCCTACCGCGTCGAGGACGACGCGCTCGTGCGCCGCGCGTGGTACCACCTCGACCGCATGGTCGAGGGCGACTACGCAGACCGCGAGTTGCTGGCCGAAGTCGACGCGGTGGTCTGGCGGTTTCTCGACGACGAGGGCACCTGGCACAGCACCTGGCCACCCACCGACACCGACACCTCGGACCCGAACGCGAACCGTCTGCTGCCGCGGGCGATCGAGTTGGCCCTGACGCACGCCGAGCTGGGCGAACTCACCCGCTGGTTCGAGGTGCCGTGATGGCCCGGCGACGCGAACGCGGGGTTGTCATTCTGGTGGTGCTGGGCATCGTCGCGGTCGCGAGTGTCGCCGCGGTCAACATGCTGCACTCCCAGAGCGTGACCGTGCGGCGTTTCGAGGGCTACCAGAACATCGAGCAGGCCGCTGCGATCGCCGCTGCCGCCGAACGCTTCGCGGCCGCGACGCTCTTTCGCGATGCGCCTGAAGACGACCCGGTCGACTCGCGCGAGGACGGCTGGGCCACGGTGATTCCACCGCTGCCGGTCGCGGGGGGCACGATCAGCGGCTGTGTGCACGACCTCAACGGCTTGTTCAACGTCAACAACCTGATCGACGCCGAGGGTGTGGCCAACGCGGAGCAGCTGGCGGTGTTCCTGCGTCTGCTCGACGCACTTGCCCTGCCGCGCAGCATCGGTTTCGCGTTGGTCGATTGGCTGGATGCCGACACCCAGCCGCAGCCCGACGGTGGCGCCGAATTCGAGACCTACGCGGGCGGGCAGCCGCCGTACCGGCCCGCCGATCGACCGATGGTGTCAACCACCGAGCTGCGCCAGGTGGTGGGCTTGAACGACAGTGAGGAGGAGTCGCTCGAGGCCTACCAGAGCCTCTTGCCCTACGTCGCGGCGCTGCCGCGAGGCAACCTGATCAACGTCAACACGGCCTCCCCGGAGTTGCTCAGCGCGCTCAGCGACGACCTGGTGTCGCACGGCGACACCCTGCACCGGTGGCCCGATGAAGGCTGGAAGCGCTACCCGGCCTGCGGCGAGGCAACGGAGCCCGCCAGTGCGCTGACGGGCAGCCTCGACGTGGACAGCGAGGACCGCACGCCGTACGAGAGCCTCGAGAGCTTCACCGCGGCCAGTACCGTGGAAGTCGACGGGGTGAACAAAGCCCTGCCCGACAGCGTCAAAAATTTGTTGTCGGTCAGCAGTACGCACTTCCTGGTCCGAGCTGACATAGAATTCGGTGGGACTGCTATGACTCAATACAGTGTGTTGCAACGCGAGACCGACGGCCGCAGCCAGGTGCTGGGCCGCTGGCGCGCGCTCGAATGACCCTCGGACCCAAGACGTTTGCCTGTGCCTGATACTGTACTCATCCACGTGCCAGACCTGTCAGTCGACCTGAGCGACGCGACCGTGCACTGGTGCCTCACCTCGGTGCGCCCCGAGCTCGGCGCAACGCCGGTGGTCGAGTCGGGCTCGCTGGTCGAGGCGAGTGCCGCGACCGGGGGCAAGCGGGTCGTGGTGGCCCTGGGCTCTTCGGCCGTCACGCTCGCCTATGCCAGCGTGCCGAGTGGGCGGCGTGGGCTGGCTGCCGTGCCGTTCGCGCTCGAGGAAGAGCTTGCGGACGATGTCGAGGACTTGCATTTTGCCCTTGGCCCGTCCGAGCCCGACGGCACGGTGCCGGTTGCCGTGGTCAACCGCAATGCGCTGCGTCGGGTGGTCGATGCGTTGCACGCGGCCGGTGTGCACCCACGCGAGATCGTCCCGGACGTCCAGTGCCTGCCGCTCGGCGAGAGCGACGAGTGGGAAGTCTGGTTCAACGACAGCGACGCCTTGATCCGGCAGGGCCGGCACGCCGGCCTCTGGTGTCAACGCGCGCTGCTCGAAACGCTGTTGCCGCGGCTGATCGCAGAGGCAGGCGAGAGCGCGCCCGCGCAGATCACCTGGTTCTGCGATGACGCGCTGCACCTGCCGGCGTTGCCCCTGCTCGCCGATCGCATTTCGTCGAGTGCAGCGATCAGCGCGTTTGCGCGCGGTTTGTCCTCGCAACGCATCAACTTGCTGCAAGGCGAGTTCAGTCCGCGGCAACAGCTCGGCAACGCGCTGCGGCCCTGGCGTGTGCCCGCGTCGCTCGCTGCCGTGCTGGCGTTGTGCGCGGTGGTCGCAGGTGTGCTCGAGTTGCGGCAGCTGACCGCTGTTGACGCAGGTCAGCGCGCCCAGATGGTCGAGCTCTACAAGCGCGCTTTCCCCAACGCGCGCAGCGTGCAGGAACCCGTCGGTCAGTTACGCAGTCGACTGAAGGCGCTCAAGCAGGGCGGGGAAGCGGGTGCGCTCGACCTGCTGGCGGTGTTGGGTGAGGCGCTCAGCAGCGCACCCGGGTCGGCGCTCAACAGCGTCAACTACCGCCAGGGTCGCGCCGACGTCGAGATCGTGGTGACGAGCCTGCAGGAACTCGATCGCCTCAAGTCGCTGATCGAGCAGAACGGGCGGGTCACCGCCACGGTGCGCTCCGCCAACCAGCAGCAGGGCGGCGTGCGTGGCCGGCTGCGCCTGGAGGCGCGTGCATGAACCCGTCGGCCCTGCTTGCCCAGTTTCACGCGCGCTCGCCGCGCGAGCAGGTGATGTTGCTCGCCGCCGGGCTGACCCTGTTGGTGTTTGCGGTGTACCTCTTTGCGTTACAGCCCTTCATGACTGCACTCGCGGACACTCGGGCACGCGTGGACGGCAACGTGCGCTCGATCGAATACATGCGCGAAGCGGCAGGCGAAGCGATTGCACTGCAGGGTGCAGGCGGCGCGTCCGGTGCACCTGCGGACACCCGCACCAGCCCCCTGGCGGCGCTCGACCAGACCTTTCGCTCAATGGGGCTCGAGCAACCGACACGCATTGAACCGGTCGGCCAGGACGGCGCGCGCGTGCAGTTTTCCAACGTGGACGTCAACGCCCTGATCCGCGCCCTCGGTGTGGTGGAGCAGCGCTTTGGCTTGCGCGTGTCTCAACTCAACCTCACGCGTCGCCAGCCCGGCCTGGTCAGCGCACGCGTGTCCGTGGAACGCTGATGCGCGCAGTCGGTCTGTGCGTGCTGGCGACCGTGGTCTTTCTCGGCACCCTGGTGCTGCGCGTGCCGCTCGACCGCGTCCACCCGTGGTTGCCCGACGGCTTGCAGAACGGGCTGCGCTTCGTCGGCAGCGTGTCCGACGGCAGCGTGCTTGGCGTGCGCACGGGCGGCGGGCCGCTCGACGCCGATTGGGTGTTACAGCCGCAGGCGCTGTTGCGCGGTCAGCTCGGCGCTGATGTCGATTTTGTCCTCAACCGCGAGATCGAGGGCGCGTCCCGCGTCTCGCTCGGACTCGGTCGTGTGCTCACCGTACAGGACCTGCGGCTCGCGGCCGACGCCAACGCGCTCGACGCACTGGTGTTGCCCGGAATCCTGCGTTTCGGTGGCGGCGTGCGTTTGAACATCGAGCGCGCAGAGATTGCCCAGTCGCAGTACGGGCCGGCCGTGGGTGTGGTCAGCTGGAGCGGGGCGTCGGTCACCGGCCAGATCGCCGTGTCACTCGGTGACGTGCGCCTGACCCTGACAGAAGTGGATGGCGGGACGCGTGCGGACATCAGCAACAGCGGTGGCGAGATTGCGCTCAGCGGCACCGCAACGCTGACCACGGACGGTGCCTACCAGACCGACGTGGTCGCCGTACCCACGGCTGCGGCCTCACCCAACGTTGTCTTCACGCTGCAGAACATCGCCCAGGCTGAATCGGCAAACCGTTTTCGGATACGCCAGAGCGGTACGCTCGCAGACGTGCTCTGACTGCCCCGAATCAGGGCGCCGATGTGTGCACATGGACACATTGCGAGGCAGAAAAACGTGTAAAACCGGCGCTGTCTACCGACACACTACAAGGACACGTTTTTTTTCTGTTTTTTCGTCCCCGATTGCTCGACCATGTGCCATTCTGTAGCAACCGACAGCCCCCGTTCGAAGGCGTATTCTCGTGGCTGAGTCACTGAGCCAGTCCCTCGTTTCGTTCGACACCGACGAACTCAAACGTGTGTTGCCCCGCGTCATTGCCATCGCCCGCCACGCCGGCGATGTGATCAACACCATCTACCGTGGCGACTACGAGGTCACCGAGAAGCCGGATGACACCCCACTGACCACCGCGGACCTCGAAGCGCACCGCGACATTTCCGCGGCGCTCGCCGAGTTGACACCCGACATCCCGGTGCTGAGTGAGGAATCGGCGGCGGCGATTCCGTTTGCCGAGCGGCACGCGTGGGACGCCTACTGGCTGGTCGATCCGCTCGACGGCACCCGCGAATTCATCAAGGGCTCCGGGGAGTTCAGCGTCAACATCGCACTCGTGCGGCACAGTGAACCCTGCCTCGGGGTGATCTACGCGCCGGTGCTGGACGTGCTCTACTTTGCCGCCCGCGGCGCGGGTGCCTGGAAAGTACCCAAGGTCGGTGCCGAGCCCGAGCGCATCCGGGTGCGCAAGACACCGCAGGACAAGGTCACCGTGGCGCGCAGCCGTGCGCCGACAGCGGGGCCAAATTTGCAATATTTTCTCGACAAGCTTGGCGCCCACGACGAAGTCGCCATGGGCAGCGCGCTGAAATCCTGTTTGGTGGCCGAAGGCCGTGCCGACGTCTACGCACGTCTCGGACCGACCTCGGAGTGGGATACCGGCGCCGCGCAGTGCATTGTCGAGGAAGCCGGTGGCCACATCTGCGACACCGCGATGCACGAGCTGCGCTACAACACCAAGGAATCGCTGCTCAACCCGCATTTCTTCGTCACCGGCGAGGGTGCTGTCGATTGGAGCGCCTACCTGCCCGAGGCGCTGCGCAAGGGCGGCTGAGTGCTGCCGCTGTCGCCGCGATCGCCCTGTCCGGGCGGTGCGCCGGTGCGGCAACTCCGCTATAGTTGCCGCTCATCCCAGGAGCCCCGACGTGGCCGTTTTTGAATCGCCCGAAGACGCTGAGATGGCCTTCTACGTGGCCATCGAAAACCGAGATGTCGACGCCATGATGGACGTGTGGTCCGGCAGCGACGACGTGGTCTGCATCCACCCCGGTGCGCCGCGCCTCGAGGGACGGGAGATCATTGCAGACAGTTGGCAGCAGATCTTCGAGTCGGGCGAGAGCTTGCGTTTTCGGTTGACCGACCTGCGCTGCCTGCGCGAAGAGCGGCTTTCGGTGCACACGGTGCGCGAGGAGATCGAAGTTGACGGCGAAGTGGTCGACATCATGCTCACCACCAACATCTTCGCCTGCACCGACCAGGGGTGGCACCTGATTCTGCACCACGCCTCGGCGGAGCCGGATTTCGATGACGACGGTGAAGACGCACTCGACGCGCTCGACAACACCCCGGCCGACGGGTCCGTGACCCTGCACTGAGTGCAGGCAGGCCGGGGCACGTGGACACCTGGTTGACCGCAGCGCACACGGCCCTCGCCGAACACGAGCCCGCCGTGCTCGTCAGCATCATCGAACATCCCCCGCTGCTGCCGGTGCCCCTCGGCCCGGTTTGCCTGGTGACACGGCAGCGCGTCGTCGGGGCGCTGCACCTCGGTGCCGCGCGGGCGCCTGCGCTCGACGCCTGTGCGCAGGCACTCACTGCCGCCCCGGGCACCCTGCAGACGCTCGCGTTCACCCTGAACCCCTGGGCGGGCGGTCCGACAGGGCACAGTGTTCAGGTGCAACTGCGGACACTTGCGGCGGCCGATGCCGACGCCATCGCCAACGCCCTGCAGGTGCTTGTTGGCGGCTGCGAGCTCACGATGACACTCGATGCTGCGGCACTCGCGGTGACGCCCGGCGCGCGCTTGGACGCCTTGCCCTTGAGCCACCAGGCCGCGGGTGTCGACGCGGGCACGGCGCGCTTTTCTGCGCCCGACGACACGGTTCTGGTGCTCGGCGCCGGGGTGCTCGCGCACCGCGTGGTGGAATGCCTCGCCGACACGCCCGTGCGTGTCGCCTGGGCGTCGCTCGGCGATGCGCCGTCGCTGGCGGCGTGGCCAGCCAACGCTGTGGCGCTCGGCGGCCAGGTCGTGCCTGGGCACAGCGCGTTGCCGCAACCCTGCCACGCGTTGGTGATGACGCACGATCACGACCTCGACATCGACCTCTGTCACCGGCTGTTGAGCCAGGGGCAGGTGACCTCGATCGGCATGGTGGGCAGCCAAAGCAAACGCGCCCACCTCGAACGCACGCTGGCCGCGCGTGGCGTCGCAGCCGAGGCCGTCGCGCACATCCGGTGTCCGCTCGGCGGAGGCAACCACCGCAACCTCGAGCACGCGAGTGTGGCCATCGCGGCCGAGTTGCTCGACCTGCGCTGAATCAAGGTGCGGACCCTCAGGCGTCGACGCGCTCCGAGGCGTGGATGACCCAGGCGGCGGCCAGCGTGATGGCAGTCGATGTCGACACAAAAGCCAAGTTTGGAACTTCGCCGTAGAGCCACAACCCGAGCACACCGGCAAACACGAACTGCAGCAGCGCGACCAGGGCGACGTGTTGGCCGCTGAAGACCCGCATGCCCCAGTTCAGGATCGAGTGACCGATCACCATGGGCACCACCGCGATCCCGACCACCTGCAACCACGGGTAGCCGCCGCGCGGCCAGTACCCGCCCTCGAGCAGCAGGCCCGCGAGCAGGCAGAGCAGCCCGGCCAGGGTGTAGAGCGGTAGCAAGTAGCGCCAGATCGACTGGCCGTCGTCCTGTTTGCGGCTGTAGGCGAGGTAGACAGTCAACAGCACCATTGAACCGAAGCAGACGGCGTCACCGAGCAGCCAGGCGGGGTCGGTGTCGAAGTCGCTCATGGCGAGGATCACGAGGCCAATGCACGCGATGGCCGTGGCCGCGCCCTCCCGCCGGGTGATGCGCTCCCGCAGCATCGCCCAGAGCACCACTGGCATGGCGAGCGGCACGAGTGAGACGAGCAAGGTGGCGTTGGCAGCCGGAATCAACCGGGCACCGATGTTCCAGGTGACAAAGTGCACGGCCAACCAGAGCGCGGGCCAGGCGGCCTGGCGCAGGCCGTCGAGCAGCGCGTGTGGGCGCAGCTCCCCGGAACGCAGGGCGAGCGGCGCGATGATGAGCGCCGCCAGCAGGCACCGCCAGGCGGCCAGCATGATCGGCGGGGCGTCGCTTTCGCGGATGAACACCACCGAACTTGCAACGGCGAGCACGCCGAACAGCAAAACGAGTTGGTTTCGCATGCTAGACGAGCTTCTTTCGCCCCAGCCAGAGAATCAGCAGCAGCACCGGCACACCGAGCAGGGCCGTGCCGAGAAAAAAACCGCTGTAACCGACCGTGTCGACGGCACCGCCGGCGTAGCCGCCAAGCAGCTTGGGGAACAGCGTCATCAGCGAACTGTAGACCGCGTACTGTGTGGCCGTGAACTGGATGCTGGTCAACGCTGACAGCCAGGCGATGAACGCTGCGCTCGCCAGACCCGCGCTGAAATTGTCCGCGCCGATCACGATCGCCAACTTGACGATGCTCGGTTCGCCCGAGGCGAGCCACATGAACGCGATGTTGGTCGCGGCTGTCAGCAGGGCACCGGCGAACAGCAAGCGCAACACGCCCCAACGCAGACAGGCCACGCCGCCGATCAACCCCCCCGCGATCGTCATCAGCAGCCCGAACACTTTGGTGACCGACGCGATGGTCTGCTTGTCGTAGCCCATGTCGGCGTAGAAGACGTTGGAAACCGCGCCCATGACGATGTCGGCGATGCGGTAGGTGCCGATCAGCACCAACACCCAGAGCGCGAGTCGCCCGTAGCGCCGGATGAAATCCTCGGTGGGCGCGATGTAGGTGTCGTAGAGCATCGAATAGGGGACCGCACCCAGTCGTACCAGCAACCGGCCGGCGCCGAGGGCACACAGCAGGCAGAGCGCCATGCGGGCGGTGCCAAGCGCGAAACTCTTCACCGCATCGGTCGCCTTGTCGCCGCTGTGCCAGGCGGCCTTGAGGCTGTCCAGTGGGTTGCCGAGCACGATGAACGTGACAATGAACGCCGTGACCAGCGCCACGAACAGCGCGACGAATCGGACGTAGTCGCTGACGCCGTAGTCGTAGGTGGAGCCGGTGTCGGGCAGCTCCGGTTCGCCGAGACAGAACGTGGTCACGATGCCGATGCCCATGCACAGGGCCATGATCCGGTAGGTGTTGGCCCAGGCCTCGTAGTTGTAGTGGTCCATCGTCGACCCGAAGCCGGCCGCGAGGTATAGCGCGCCCGCACCCGCGACGAGCATGCCGATGCGGTAGCCTGCGACGTAGGTCGCCGACAGCAGCGCCTGGACGTCGCTGTCGCCGACCTCGATCCGGTAGGCGTCGATCACGATGTCCTGGGTGGCCGAGGAAAAACCGAGCGCCACGGCCGCGACGGCCAGGGTGGCGAGCCCGGCGGACGCCGGGTCCTGCGAGGCCATGCCGAACAAGGCGGCGATCACGGCCAGTTGCGCCAGCAGCAGCCAGGCGCGCCGGCGACCGAGCCACGCAGACAACAGCGGGATCGGCAGTTTGTCCACCAGCGGCGCCCAGACAAACTTGAACGAGTAGCCGAGCGCCGCCCAACTGAAGAAGGTGACCGCGCTGCGCGACACCCCGGCTTCGCGCAGCCAGAGTGATAAGCTGCTGAAAATCAACAGGATAGGCAGCCCTGCCGAGAAGCCCAGAAAGAGCAGCGCAAGCACCCGCCGCCAGTGTGCAGCGAGCAACGGTCCGAGCGCCGGCGGGGTTTCGGCCTGTGCGCTCACGCGGGCGCCTCGACGTCGTAGTCGACGATGTAGGGCGCATGGTCGGAGAAGCGCGGCTCGGTGTGGATGTGTGTCTGGCTGACGGTGCCGCGCAGGGATTTGCTGACGATCTGGTAGTCGAGCCGCCAACCGACGTTGTTGGTGTAGGCCTGCCCGCGGTTGGACCACCAGGTGTAGGTGTGCTCGGGTTGCTCGAGTTCGCGAAAGCTGTCAACCCAGCGACGCCGGTCGAAGGTGCGGTCCAGCCAGGCGCGTTCCTCGGGCAGGAACCCGGAGTTCTTCTGGTTGCTGCGCCAGTTGCGGATGTCACGCTCGGTGTGCGCGATGTTGAAGTCACCGCAGATGACCGTCGGGCTTCGGCGACGGGCCAGGGCGTCGAGGTGGGTGCTGAGGAAGCCCAGGCAGTCCATCTTGACGTCCTGGCGCGGTTGCCCGCTGCTACCGCTGGGCAGATACAGTGACACGACGGACAGGTTGGGGTACCGGAACTCGAGCCAGCGGGCCTCGGTGTCCATGGCGGCGTGTCCGAGCGTTCGGATTATCTTCTTCGGCGTTCGCCTGGCGAAGATTGCGACACCGCTGTAGCCCTTGCGTTCGGGGCTGTGGTACGCGCAGTGGTAACCCTCGGGCCAGTAGGCCGGGTCGGTGATCTGGTCTGCCTGGGCCCGCACTTCCTGCAGGCAGACGAAGTCCGCGTCCACGGAGGGCAACCAGTCGAAAAACCCTTTCCGATAGGCCGATCGGACACCGTTCGCGTTAAGTGTTAGAACACGCACAAAATTGGTCTCAGCGGGGGGCGTTTGCGGCGAATTGGGCGGGGTTCAGGCTGCTCAAGAGTTAGGTTCCTACGGCCGCTAGCTAACTGAATCATCTCTTGCCTGGATGCCCGCAGCCCTGTATGTACCGCGTTAACCCATGCTTCCCGCGTCGAGACTGGGCAGTTGTCCTGGTCGCGTGGCTGGCCCTTGTGGTCAGCCTGCCGGGACACGCGCGTCTTTACAAGTGGGTTGATGCGAACGGCAACACCATCTATTCCCAGACCCCACCCCCGAAAGACGCGAACGCCGGACACACCGAACTCAACAGCCGCGGGCTGAAGATGCGCGACGTCGAGCGGCCGCTCACCGACGCCGAACGTGCGGAGCAGGCGCGGCAAGCCGAGCTCGAGGCCGAGGTGGCGAAGTTCCGCGAGCAGGAAGCCCTGGCCGACCGCGAGCTCATCGAAGCCTTCCCGTCGCTGATGGCGCTCGACCAGGCGCGTGACTTCCGCCTCTCCACGCTCGATCAGAAAATCCGCTACTTCGCGTCGCGCCGGGCGGACGCCGCCGACAAGCTCGGCCTGAACCACGACCGCATCCGCAACTTCCAGCGCAAGAAGCTCAAGATACCCGAGCAGCTTGTGGTCGAGAAGATCAAGCTCGACCGTGACATCCAGGCGCTCGGCCAGCGCATCGCCAGCAACGAACTGGAGCGGGCAAAAGTCGAGGCCGAGTTCGCCGCCCACCGCGCCCGCTACATGCGGATCCTCGCCGAGCGAAAAGTCCAGGCGCTCGGCAACTGACGCTGCTCAGGCGTGGATCAGCGTGCCGACCCCGCTGTCGGTGAAGAGCTCCAGCAGCACCGCGTTCTCCACCCGACCGTCGATGATCTGAACCGCGTTCACCCCGCCCTCAACCGCTTCGAGAGCACACTGCACCTTGGGCAGCATGCCGCCCGCGATGGTGCCTTCGGCCACGAGCCCGGCGACGCGGGCGCGGTCGAGCCCGGTGAGCAACTGACCACCCGTGTCGAGGATGCCCGGCGTGTTGGTCAGCAACAGCAGCTTGTCGGCGCCCATGACCGTGGCGACGCGACTGGCGACCAGGTCGGCGTTGATGTTGTACGGCGCGCCGTCCGCGTCGACACCGATCGGTGCGATCACCGGGATCAGGTCGGCGCGTTGCAGGCTGCGCACCAGCGTCGGGTCGATTGACGCCACTTCGCCGACGAAGCCGAGGTCGGCGCTCTGACCGGGTGCATCCGGGTCGGCCATCTGCATCGGCGTCGCGCGGATGAAGCCGGTGTCGCGGCCGGTGATGCCGATTGCCTGGCCGCCCTCGTTGCACAGCAGGCTGACAATGCGCTTGTTGACCTCTCCGCCGAGCACCATCTCGACCACCGCCATCGTGTCTGCGTCGGTGACCCGCATGCCGCCGATGAACGACGAGGTCTTGCCGAGCTGCTCCAGCAACGAGCCGATCTGCGGCCCGCCGCCGTGGACCACCACCGGGTTGATGCCACAGTGCTTCATCAAGACGATGTTGCGGGCAAAGCCGCGCTGCAGGTCCGCGTCCGTCATGGCGTTGCCGCCGTACTTGACCACCACGGTCTTGCCCGCGTGCCGGCGGATGTAGGGCAGGGCTTCGTTGAGTACGGCGCCTGTCATGTCGCTGTTGATCGAACTCACGGTGGGGTCCTTCAGGTTGTCGGCGCATCCGCGTGGCGGATGTGCTCGGGCAGGGTCAGGTCGGGCGCGGCGGCTTGCAGGGCCGCCAGCATGGTGTCCCGGATGCGGTGCAGCGCGGCCCGCGATTCGCCCTCGAAGCGCAGCACCAGGTTGGCGGTGGTGTTCGAGGCGCGCAACAAGCCCCAGCCGTCCCGGAAGTCCACACGCAGGCCGTCGAGGGTCAACACCTCCGCGTCGGCGAAGGCCGCGTCCGCGAGCAGCGCTCGGGCGATCGCGTGGGGCTCGTGGCCGGGGCAGGGCAGCAACAGTTCGTCGGTGGCGTGCCCCAACGGGAAGTGTGCGAAGCGTGCCGCCGCTGGCTCCGGGTGCGCGGCGAGGTGCTCGAGCAGCCGTGCGCCGGCGTAGAGCGCGTCGTCGAAGCCATACCAGCGGTCGGCGAACAACAGGTGGCCGCTGAGCTCGCCGGCGAGCGGAGCCGCGTGCTCTCGGGCACTGCTCTTGAGGTGGGCGTGACCGGTCTTGCAGTATATCGGTTTGCCACCGGCGCGCAGCACGGTGTCGTTGAGTGCCTTGCTGCACTTTACGTCGAACACCACGGCCGCCCCGGAGTGGGTGCTGAGCACGTCGGTGGCGAACAGCATCATCAGTCGGTCGGCCGCAATGCGTTGCCCGCGGTCGTCGACCACGCCGAGGCGGTCGCCGTCGCCGTCAAAGGCCAGACCGGCGGCGAGGCCGTCGGCCGTGACGCGCGTGGCGAGGTCGCGCAGATTGTCGGCAACAGCGGGATCGGGGTGGTGGTGTGGGAACGCGCCGTCGACGGTGTCGTACAGCGCGGTCACCTCGCAGCCCAAGGCGGTGTAGAGGTCGCGCGCGAGTGTCGCCGCTGCGCCGTTGCCGCAATCGACTGCCACCGTGAGCGGCCGCGCCAGGGTGACGGAATCGGCGACCGCGCGGATGTACTGCGCGCGAATGTCGTGGTTGCTCTGCGTGCCGCCGTCGTGGCGGGGTGTCTGGCCGTCAATGTCGTCGCGCAGGGCGCGCAGGGCATCGCCGAAGAAGGGCACGCCTGCGAGGCTGAGCTTGAAGCCGTTGTCGTGCTTCGGGTTGTGGCTGCCTGTGATCATCAGCGCGTTGCCGCAGCCGAAATGGTGCTGAGCAAAATACAGGAGCGGTGTGGGTACGAGACCGATGTCGAGCACCTCGAGGCCAGCGGCGACGAGGGCACTCGACACCGCAGCGTGCAGTGCCGGGCTGGACAGGCGGCCGTCTCGCCCGAGCAGCACGCGCCTGTCATCGGTGGCGCGCACGCGCTCGGCGAAGGCACCGGCGATCGCGGTGGCCACCGGTGGTGTCAGCAGGGTCCTCGCGCAGCCGCGCACGTCGTAGGCGCGGAACAGACTTGCGTCAGGCAATGTCATGGGGTGTCAGCGTGTTCCGGTCGACCCGTAGCCGCCTTCCCCTCGGCTGCTCTCGACAAAGGCGTCGACGATGTCGAAAGCCGCTTGCACCACGGGCACCACGACAAACTGGGCGATGCGCTCGCCGACGGCAACGGTGTAGGGCGTCTCACTGCGATTCCATGCCGAGACGAAGAGTTGACCCTGGTAGTCCGAGTCGATCAGCCCGACCAGGTTGCCCAGCACGATACCGTGTTTGTGGCCGAGCCCCGAGCGTGGCAACACGATGCCGGCCAGTGTCGGGTCGGCGATGTGCACCGCCATGCCGGTGGGTATCAGCAGCGTCTGCCCGGGTTCGAGCACGGTGTCGGCGTCGAAGCAGGCGCGCAAATCGAGTCCGGCCGAGCCCGGGGTTGCGTACTCCGGCAAGGCGATCGTGTCACCGAGGCGGGGGTCGAGGAGTTTGACTTGTATGCGCTGCATCAGGCGTGGCTGAAATGGAGATCGGTGATGTGTTCGACGAGCCGGCGTGCCACGGTCAGTTTGGGCGCCCGCGCGATCTCGGTGTGTCCGCCGCCGGGCCACCAGAGCGCCAGGGCGTTGTCATCGGCCCCGAAGGCGCTGTGCGCACCGCCGACCTGGTTGGCGCAGATGAGGTCCAGTCCCTTGCGCTCGAGCTTGCCCTGCGCGTGCGCTGCCATGTCGTGGGTCTCGGCAGCGAATCCCACGCACACCGGCCGCGACGGGCGTGCCGCGACCTGCGCCAGGATGTCAGGGTTGCGCTCGAGTGACAGCGCCAGCGTGTCGCTGTCCTTCTTGATCTTCTGATCTGCGGGACTGGCGACGTGGTAGTCGGCGACAGCCGCACAGGCGACGAAGAGGTCACAATCGTCGATGGCTCCGAGCACCGCACCGAGCATGTCTCGGGCGGAGAGCACATCCGTGCGAGACACGCCCGGGGGTGTCGGCAGCGCGGTGGGTCCGCTAACGAGTTGCACGTCCGCGCCGGCCTCTGCCAGCGCCTGGGCGATGGCGTAACCCATCTTCCCGCTGCTGTGGTTACTGAGGTAGCGCACCGGGTCGATCGCTTCCTGGGTGGGTCCGGCGGTGACGATCGCGCGCTTGCCAATCAGTGGTGCATTCGTCGGTGCACACACCGCTGCGACGATGTCCTGCGGCTCCAGCAACCGCCCGGCACCCACATCGCCACACGCCTGATCGCCGTGCGCGGGCCCGAGGGTGTGGGCGCCGCGGGACGCCAGGGTTGCCATGTTGGCCTGTGTCGCCGGGTGGGCCCACATGGCCTGGTTCATCGCCGGCGCGACGTAGAGGGGGGCTTTGCTCGCCAGGACCACCGTGGTCAGCAAGTCGTCCGCCAGCCCGCCGGCGAGGCGCGCCAACACGTCCGCGGTGGCCGGCGCGATCAGTATGAGGTCGGCCCAGCGCGCGAGCTCGATGTGGCCCATGGCCGCCTCGGCGGCCGGATCGAACAGTGACGTGCGCACCGGTCGCCCGGACAACGCCTGAAAGGTCATCGGCGTGACAAAGGCCTCGGCGCCTGCGGTCATGACGACCTGGACTTCGCACCCGACGTCGGACAGCCGTCTCACCAGCTCGGCGGCCTTGTAGGCGGCGATGCCGCCGGTGACGCCAAGTAATACTCTTTTGCTCACTCTCCGCTACCAGAAGCCGCAGACTCAGCCGATCAGTCTACCACCGTCGCCTGCGTGACACGGATTACACCGGGGTCCGGTCGGCGCCGGGTCTCACTGCGACCGCGCCGCTTGGCTGTCCGTCGGGTCACGGCGCACACGGGGGTCCGGCGGTTCGCTGCGACGCCGACCCGGCAGGCGGTGTGCGCCGCCACGTGTGTCCGTAGAACCCCTTGCGCTGGAACCGCCCAGAGAGGGCCGCGTCCCACTTCCTGAACCGCACGATACCGTGCCGACAAGGGGAGTGCCGTGAAACGATTCAGCAGGACAGGGCTGGTGTTGGGCCTGGTGCTTGCCACTGGCCTGCTGCACGCGTCAGACGTGGTCAAGCCGCGCGAGCACCGGTGCGAGGCCTTGCAGACGCAGGTTCGCGAGGCGGGCAGCATCAGACTGAAAGTGTTCCTCGGCTCACTGACGTTGCAGCACCGGGTTGCGGATTGCAAGGCCGATACGCACCAGATCGTGTCACCCAGCTGGCGGACGGCAGACAAACGCGGCTGCATCATCGGGTCCTACTGCACGATCCTCAACCACGGGCACATCGATTAGGTTCGACGCCAATAGCGCTGTTGACAGAGTTTAAGCGTCAAGCTTGGATTTTACCCGCATCAGGATAGCCGGGGATGGCAGAGATCGTTTGTTCTTCCCGACCTGGTTCTGGGCCTCGAGTTGCTCCAGAGCTTTTCTCGCCGCTTCGCGTTCAGGGTCTTGCCGGGTGGCGTAGCGGCGTCGCTCAATTTGGGTACCACCACGAACGGGTTGTTTCGCGTCCGCTAGTGACTGTTTAAGCTGTTGGTTCTCCCAGTTCAACAACCTTCGGGACTTATCCGCATCAATGTCGGCGAGCTCGGTTTGCAGGGTGTGCAGCTCCCGCTGCAATGCGTCTCTGTGGTCAGCGGCACTCGCTGCCCTGGCCAATGCTTCGCCCATGCTGTTCAACCGGGATTTCAACACTTCAACTCGTGCCGCAGACGTTCGGAGTTCATTTGAAATTTCCTCGCTCTCCCGTTGGGCTGCGGCGGCTGAGTCGACCAACGCGTCATTTTCATCTTCCAGAGCAGTGAGTCGCGCCGCGTCTTCAGCCACACGCGCCGCATGCGCGGAGCGTTCGGCGGTAAGGTCACGGTTTGCCTGATCAAGGCTTTGCTCCAGTTCGGAGAGTTGGCTCTCGAGCTGATCACGTTGGTCATTCACGTATTCGCACTCCTCTGCGACACGCTGCAGGTTGACCGCCAAGGCGTCGCGAGATTCGAGTTCTCCTGCTTGTTGGGATATTGTCGCTTGCGCCTCAGATAGGCTGTGCGACAGGCGCTCGTGATCCGAGCGAATGTCACAAAGGTCTGTTTGAACCTTTTTCAACTCGCTTTCTGTGCGCTGTCGGTCTTGGGTCAGTCGTTCAAGCTCTTCGCGGTTTCTCGTCAGCGTTTTTTCTGCGCTGGACAGCGACGCGTTGAGTTGACTGCATGTTCGATCGAGGTCGGCGCGTTCAGCTTCCAGTGTATCGGCAAGCTGGGCTCTCGCAGTCTCAGTTGCGATTGCCTTGCGCGCGCAATCTCGTTCAGCCTTTAGCGTTTCTGCCGTCGCTTCGAGCTGTTGTACCTCGTTTTCAAGTTGAACGCGTTTGGTTTCAAGCTGATGCGTGATATCGGCTAGCGTCTCACGGAGAGTGTTTATTTCCCCTCTAAGCTGAACACGCTCGTTTTTGAGTTCGTGAAGTTGAACAACGTGCTGCTTTAGTTTTTCCTGGTCGTGCTTAGCTGACGCTTGGACACGCTTTTCCGCGTCCACACTTTTTGCCAATACGAGTTTCTGTGCGTCATGCGCTTTAGCCAGTTCTGCGAGTGTTGTGCGCAGATTTTTGGCTTCGTTCTCAGTCTCAGCGAGTGTGGCTTGTCGAATTTTCGATTCGTTGTTCAACGTCTCGACTGCCGAACGGAATTCATCCAGTTGATTGGTCAACGTGTCTTTTGCGGCTTGCACATCGAGTAAGTCACGCCGAAGAGACAGTTCGGTTGTCAGCGCGCATTTGAGTGCCTCCTGCGCTTGCTTAACGGTAGCGAGGAGCTTCTTGAGTTTCTGGTCGCGCGCGGTGATAGCAAGCCTGTGTGAGGCGCGTTCTTTGGCGTGCTGCTGTAAGACAGCGAGTGCGGAGCGGTGTTTTGATTCAAATGCTTGCCTCTGTTCACTCGCAGTTTTCTGATTCTCTTTAAGCTGTGTAATGCGTTGCGCCTGTAGGAGTGACAGGCGCTGAAATTTCGCTTTGAGATCGGACTGCTTCAGTTCCGATTGCTGGCGCTCGGTTGACAGCAACCCTGCCAACTCTGATGCGACGCGTTCAAGCTGCGCGCAGTGGCGCGTCTTAGCCTCGAGCGCTTTCTCAATCGTCTCTCTGTCCATCGCCCGTTGGTACTCCTCAAAGGTGCTAGATCTTGTGATGAAGGTCTGTGCACGAGTCAGCGCGTATTGCGATCCCCGGAGTTTTCCGAAAGATGATTCTGAAGGCAAACCGACGCTTGAATCGTGTGAACTGCTAGACGTTGTTATGCCAGGCCTCAATAAATTTGTTACCGAATTGGATCACTTGCGATGTGGGGCGTTCGAGAAATTGAACATCGGTGGTGGATTGGCTGTCAGAGGTCGCCTGATTCGGCCTACAATGTGGGCGCCTCTCTGAGATCAGACACCCCCGTCGGGGCCCATCAGTGCCCTTGCATAGTGAAGTGCACAGCCAGTTCTCACCAGTGCACATCCCTTTTGGCGCCCCATGACCGCGAAACCTCCTGACAACCGCCTGGGCCTCTGGTACATGCTCATCGGCATGTGTCTGTTTGCCACCACGGACGCACTGGCCAAATTCCTGACCCAGACACTGCCGCCACTGCAGATCGTCTGGCTGCGTCAGACCGGCCTGTTGTCTGTGGTCATCGTGTTGCTGGTCTGGCACGGACCGCGGCTGTTGCGCTCGACGCAACCGGCCTTGCAATTGGGACGCGGGGTGCTTGCGTCGATCTCTGCCTCGCTGTTCATCGTTGCGGTGGCCTATGTGCCGCTCGCCGACGCCGTGGCGATCACCTTTGTCGCGCCCTTTCTGGTCACCGTGCTGGGCGCCTGGCTGTTGGGAGAAGCCGTCGGGCCGCGGCGCTGGACGGCCGTGATCGTGGGATTCGTGGGCACCTTGATCGTGATCCGACCCGGTCTCGGCGTTGTGCACCCGGCTGCGATGCTGCTCGTGATTGCGGCTGCCGCGTTTGCCGGACGCCAGATCCTCTCGCGCATGCTCGCGCGCGGGGACCCGACCCGCACCACCATTGCCTACACTGCCATCGTGTCCTGGACCCTGTTGGCGCTGCCCGTTCCCTTTGTCTGGCAAACCCCGTCAACCACGCAGCAGGTTGCGCTTCTGGTAGCCGTGGCGCTGCTCGCTGCGGCCGGCGAAGTCTTCGTCATCATGGCGCTTGATGCCGCAGAAGCCGTCGTTGTGGCCCCGGTCCAATACGTGTTGCTGGTCTGGGGTACGCTGTACGGCTTCCTCCTGTTCGGCCAGTTGCCCGATGGCTGGACGTGGCTCGGTGCAGCGATGATCGTGCTGACCGGCTTGTACATCTTTCACCGCGAGCGGCAGCTTGCACGTGCCCCGGCGCCGTCGGCAGGACACGGAGCTGATTGATGTCGCGAACTTCACGTGGCTGCGGGGGTCCCTGTGCTGTATCGCGAATCGGGAGAGGATCAGATGGCCCTGAATCAGAAAGTGTGGATTGGCGTTGGCGCTGTGCTGGCGTCCATGGGTGCGCACGCAGACGTGTCGGTGCGGTTCTACGAGGGGGCACCGAAGGACCGCTTCGAAGTCCGCAACGAGTCAGGCTGCGATCTCCGCAAGGTGCTGGTGTCGATCGACTTGCGCGAGAGTGCAGGGCGGCTCTATTTCGACACCACGGGTTCCGGTGCCGGGGTTGAGGTCTACCAGCCATTCGAATCCCGCGGCGCGGACCTGGTATTGGCGTCGGCTGAGACGGTGCGCGACGGCGACACCGCGCTGAGCGTGCGCATCGACGCGTTTGCCTCCGGGGCTCGGGCCAGTTTCACGATCGATGTCGACGACGCGCTGACCGACAGCGCGCTCGGCCAGATCCGCGTGGCTGACAGCGAGATGAGCGGCGCGCGGGTTGAGCTGCGCGCGCGGGGCGTCCCGTCCAGCGAGGGCCATTTCGACGGCGACCTCGCGCGCCTCGATATCGATTCGAACTGCGAGACTGGCTGATCGCCTTGCGTCGACCGGTGTGAGCCAATGCCGGAGTTGCCCTTCGCCCACGGCAGCCGAGAAGCGACTCACACATCATCCGCGAGGGCGCCGCGACGGTGTCACCGCACCCACCCGTCGTGTTGCCGCGAGGTCGGCCCGGGCCGCGCGAGCCCCATTTTGCGCATCGGTCACCGTGTGACGTTGCGCCAGTGGTGGGAACGCGCGCGTGGCACGGTGTAAACGGCGCGACACAGCGAGCGGCTGTTGTCGCGCTGCGGCGTGACACGACAATTCGGCAGCGCGGTCATGCGGCTCGAGCGGAGACGGAATTCAGGCATACTCTTCGGCCTGATCGGCGGGCGACGGTGGCGTCGATGCGTGCCAACACGTCGGTGAGCCAATCTGATAAGGTGGTACAGTGTGTTGCGTCACCGATGGCGTTCGTCAGTCACGACCCAACGTTCTCGAATTAGAAGTGAGGAAGACCCTTTATGAAGAAGTCCGCATTGTATTGCGCCACGGCGATTGCCGGCGTGCTCGGCATGGGAAGCGTGCAAGCGCAGCAGTTCATTTCGATCGGCACCGGCGGCGTGACGGGTGTCTACTACCCGACCGGCGGCGCGATTTGTAGACTGGTCAACAAAGACCGCAAAGAGCACGGCATCCGCTGCTCGGCCGAGTCAACCGGTGGCTCGATCTACAACATCAACACCATCCGCAACGGTGAGCTCGAGTTCGGCGTTGCCCAGTCCGACTGGCAATTTCACGCGTTCAACGGCACGTCCAAATTCGAAGAGCAGGGCGCGTTCGAAAACCTGCGCGCGGTCTTCTCGGTGCACCCGGAGCCCGTCACCATCGTGGCCCGTGCCGACGCCGGCATCAGCAACATCTCCGACATCAAGGGCAAGCGCCTGAACATCGGCAACCCCGGTTCGGGCACGCGTGGCACCTGGGAAGTCATCGAAGAAGCGATGGGCTGGGAGCGCGGCGACCTCAAACTCGCCGCCGAGATGAAGTCAGCGGAAACCGGTCAGGCCATGTGTGACGGCAAGATCGACGCGTACTTCTGGCTTGTCGGCCACCCGTCCGCCCTGACCCAGGAATCGCTCGCGACCTGTGACGCGGTGCTGGTCAACGCCACCGGCGACGCGATCGACTCGCTGGTTGCCGACAACCCCTACTACCGCTCTGCCACCATCCCGGCGGGCATGTACAACAACGACGCAGACATCACCACCTTCGGTGTAGGTGCGACCTTCGTGTCGAGCGCTGATGTGCCGGAAGAGGTGGTGTACACCGTTGTCAAGGCAGTCTTCGAGAACTTCGATTCGTTCAAGAAGCTGCACCCGGCTTTTGCCAACCTCAGCGAAGCCGAGATGATCTCCGACTCGCTGTCAGCACCGCTGCACGACGGTGCCGCCAAGTACTACGCTGAGCGGGGTTGGATGTAATCCGTCCAACGCGTACGTGAAAAAATGGCCTGGTACGTCCGGGCCATTTTTTTTTCTGCAGGCAGCCACGACGTGTTGATACAGGGGGTAACACCGTATGGCGAATACAAGCCCGGATAACATGCAGGATTTCGTTGCCGAGATCGACACCGGGGGGCGAAATCCTGCCGGGTTCATCGGCAAGCTGATCGCGACCATCGCGTTCGTGTGGGCGGTGTTCCAGCTCTACATCGCCTCGAATGTGCCGTTCTGGCTCACCGAGGTGACCGGCATCAGTCTGGTGGTCACCAACTCCAACGCACGGCTGATGCACCTCGCCTTCGGATTCGTGCTCGCGGCGCTCGCCTACCCCCTGTTCAAATCGAGTTCACGCGAGCACGTGCCCTGGTACGACTGGGCGCTGGCGGTGCTCGGCGCGGGCTGCTGTCTGTACATCGTGTTCCTGCGCGATGCCATCGCCGTGCGCGCCGGTCTGCCCACCACCGGTGACCTGGTCGCCTCGACCATCGGCCTGCTCGTGTTGGCCGTTGCGGTCTACCGCACCCTGGGGCTGCCGCTGTTGATCGTCGCGAGTGTGTTCGTCGCCTACGTCTTCTTCGGCGACTCGCCGTCGCTGCCCGAGACCATACAGTGGAAGGGTGCCTCCTACGGCAAGGCCATGTGGCACTACTGGATGCAGAACGAGGGCGTGTTCGGCGTGGCGCTTGGCGTGTCGGCCTCCCTGATCTTTCTGTTCGTGTTGTTTGGCGCGATTCTCGAGAAAGCGGGTGCGGGCAACTTCTTCATCAAGATCGCCTTCGCGCTGCTCGGCCACCTCAAGGGTGGGCCGGCGAAAGCGGCCGTCATGGCCTCGGCCATGAGCGGGCTGTACTCCGGGTCCTCGATCGCCAACACCGTGACCACGGGCACCTTCACGATCCCGCTTATGAAGCGCACCGGGTTTTCCGCCGAGAAGGCCGGTGCCGTTGAGGTTGCCTCCTCCACCAACGGCCAGCTCACGCCGCCGGTGATGGGCGCGGCGGCCTTTCTGATCTCGGAATTCACCGGTATCAGCTACACCGACATCATCAAACACGCGCTGGTGCCTGCGCTGGTGTCGTACATCGCACTCGTGTACATCGTGCACCTCGAGGCCTGCAAGATGAACCTGCAGGGCCTGCCGAAGCACCCGAGCACCAAGACCCTCGCGAACAAGCTGATCGGCTTTCTCAGCGGCTTCATCGGCATTGCGCTGCTGGGTATCGCGGTGTACTACGGCCTCGGTTGGATCAAGACGGCGATGCCGGACAGTGCGTTTCTGGCCGTGGTAATCCTCTGCACGGTGGCCTACCTGTACCTCTTGTTTCTTGCCTCCAAGCACCCGGACCTCGTCGTCGACGAGCCGGACACACCGATCACCGAGCTGCCGAAGGCGAGTGACACGGCGATCACAGGCTTGTATTACATCCTGCCGATCGTGATCCTGATCTGGTGCATCATCATCGAGCGGTTGTCGCCGGCGCTGTCGGCCTTCTGGGCAACCATCGCGATGATCATCGTGACTATCACGCAACACCCGATCAAGGCGCTCTTCCGCGGTGAGGCCGGCCAGATGGCCGCCGGTTTTTCGCGCGGCGTGTCCGAGTGGGTGGATGGCATGATCTCGGGCTCGCGCAACATGATCGGCATTTCCATTGCGACCGGCGCAGCCGGTTTGATCGTCGGCACGATCTCGTTGACCGGCGCGCACCAGGTGATCGGTGAGTTCGTCGAGTTTCTCGCCGGCGGCAACCTGATGGTGATGCTGATACTCGTTGCGATCATGAGTCTGATTCTCGGCATGGGTCTGCCCACCACGGCGAACTACATCGTCGTCTCGAGCCTGATGGCGCCGGTGATCATTGCGCTCGGCGCCAAGAGTGGCTTGATCGTGCCCCTGATTGCGGTGCACCTCTTCGTCTTCTACTTCGGCATCCTCGCCGACGACACGCCACCGGTGGGGCTCGCGGCGACCGCCGCGGCGGCCATCGGCAAGGCCGACCCGATCAAGACCGGTATCCAGGGGTTCGCGTACGACATCCGCACCGCGCTGCTGCCGTTCCTGTTCATCTTCAACACAGAACTGCTGCTGATCGACGTGGGTTGGATGAAAGCCATCTTCATCTTTTTCGTCGCGGTGATCGCGATGATGCTGTTCGCCTCGGCGACACAGGGGTGGCTGCTGACCCGCAACCGCGTCTGGGAGTCCGCGATGTTGCTGTTGGTCGCGTTCACGCTGTTCCGACCCGGGTACTGGCTCGACAAGGTTCAGCCACCTTACGTGGCGGAGGAAGGCAGCAAAGTCTACGAGGTGGTGGGCGAGATCACACCGGGTGGCACGGCGACCTTCGTTGTCAGCGGGCCGAATTTCGACACCGGTGAGATGGACCGCACCACCTTGCTCGTGCCGCTCGACTCGCCCAAGGACGCGGCGGAGCGATTGACCGAGGCGGGGCTCGATGTGCGGCTCGAGAACGGCGTGGCCATCGTCGACGAACCGATGATCGGCACGCCGTATTTCGAGCAGATCGGCAACTTGTTCGACTTCTATGCCGACGACCCGGTGCAGATCGCCGAGATCAAGAAACCCGTCGAGCGCATGCCGAAGGAGATTTTCTACCTCCCGGCGTTGCTGTTGCTCGGCCTGGTGGTCTGGCTGCAGCGCCGTCGCATCGCGGCCACCGCCTGATCGCCCCTGTGTCGGGTCTCTCCCGGGCCCGACCCGGGCGCATGTCGGGTCAGCTCACGTCTTTCCGCGTGCGCTGCTGATTTCGGTGAAGACACCGAGCACGATGAGCAGCGTGCCGAGCGCCTTACTGACGGTGAAAGGTTCGTCGAGCCAGATGCTGCTCGAGGCGACGCCGGACAAAATCTCGGCGGAGAGCAGAAACGTGACCGTTGCCGGTGCGAGCCTGGCCGCGCCAATGAAGGTGAGCACGGTGATCGGCAGCACGTAGAGGCAGCCAGCCAGCGTGGCGTAGAGGATGGCTGCGGGCCAGTCCACTGCAGCCCAGTTCAGCGTTCCCGGTGCGATCAGCGCGACGGCACCGGCGACGACGATCGCAAACCCGTTGGCTGCAAGACCGAGGTCCAGGGCATCCGGTGCCTCGCTGCTGAACACGATCGCTGCACCTGCCGACCAACAAACGCCCGCAATCAGCGCGATCAGGTCTCCGCCGTTGAAACCGCCCGTGATGTCCTGGCTGACTGCAAACGGGTTGATCATGGCGATGAGGCCGAGCGCGAACAAGGCCAAGGCCAGCGCGGTGCGTGCATCGAGTCGACGGCCGAACCACCGGCACTCGATCAGGATGCTCCAGGCCGGTGAGAGGTAGAAGAGCAACACCACGCGCGTGACGTCCGTGAAGTTCAGCGCGGCGCCATAGAGTGAAATCGCACACCCGATCGCGAGGGCCCCGGCGACGTGACGGCGGCTCAATCGCAGCCTGGCACGTAGGCAGCGCCACAGCATCACTGGCGCAATACCGAGCACCAACGAAAACGCCGCTACCGTGCCACTGAGCCCGGTGGTTGTGAGCAGCTGGATTGGCACCCAGTAGAGACCCCAGAGCAGCGCTGCGACCGTGACCGCGAGCAGCGTGCGGCGGTGTGACCAGGTGTGAATCACAAGCCTGCGTCGGGAAATCGGCGCGGTTGCAAGGCGCTGTGGAACCAGCTCACGAAACTCGCCATCGAGTAGGTCGGCAGACGCGTTGCGTGTTGGATGTCGGACGCGTAGGGAATCATGTTTGTGCACTCGAGCACAATCGCGCCAACCTCCGGGTGTGCGGCCTGCAATTCCAGCGCGGCTTCGACGTTGTCGAGGCGCGCGGCCTCGACGTCGAGCTCGAACTCGTCGTCGAGAATCGCCCGGGTAAACTCGCGCCGCCCCTCGGTGGTGGCGATCGGCGTATCCGCTGGCACGCCGGCACAGGCGAGGTGGTGCGGCGTGAGGCTGCTGCCCGAGATCGTCAGGATGCCTGCTCGGCGTGTCGGTGGCAGAGTGGCGTCGACCAGGTTGACCTGCATCAGCGAGGACGTGGCAACCGGGCAATCGAGCGCGGCAGCGAGTTCGGCCTGGTAGAGCGCGAGGAAGCCGCAGTTGGTGGTGATGCCGTCTGCGCCGTGTGCCACCAGGTCGCGTGCAGCGTCGATGAACGGGGCGAGCATGCCGGTCGCGCCGCCGCGCACCACCCGGTCGGGTGAGGCGCCGCGGACCACGCGGTACTGCACCGGGAACGGCCAGGTCAGAGCGTTGCCCATGTCACCGACGATGCGCGGGAAGCGGGCCTCGAGCATGAGGATGCCGACCGTCGCGCCGTAGACGGCTTTGCCGCCCGTTGCGCGCGCGGGTGGGGCGCTGGTGCTCATCGTACTCGGTCTCCCTGTCGCTCTGCGCCCGGCACTATAGCGTGTCGTGGTTAGGTGTGCGCCGCACGGCTCGGGCCGGCCGATTGTGGTAGCGTCGCAGCTGGTTTGGTTCGAGATCAGGTGCGCATGAACAACGAGCAGGAGCGCCGCGGCGACGCACGACGTGGCGACGCCCGACGTAGCGACGCCCGACGTAGCGACGCCCGTCGCCACGTCGTCGTGGTCGGCGCCGGGATCGTGGGCGTGTCGACGGCAATCGAGTTGTTGCGTGCGGGCCTCGAGGTGACACTGATCGACCGGGGCGAGCCGGGCGAGGGCACCAGCTTCGGCAACGGCGGCGTGCTCGCGGCCTGCGCCGTGGTGCCGGTGACGGTGCCTGGCTTGCTGAAAAAGGCGCCGAAGATGCTGTTCAGCGCCGATCAGCCGCTGTTCCTGAAATGGTCCTACCTGCCCAGGTTACTGCCGTGGTTGCGGCAGTACCTCAAACACGCCAACGCCGCCGACGCGCGGCGCATCGCCGCGGCGATGAACCCGATCATCGGCGACAGCCTGGCCGACCACCAGGCCCTGGCGCGCGGCACCCGGGCCGAGCGGTGGCTACGGCCATCCGACTACGTTTTTCTGTACCGGGACCGGGCCGCCTTCGAAGCCGACCACTTTGCCTGGGACATTCGCCGCGCCGAGGGCTTTCGCTGGCGGGAAATCGAGGGCGACGCGGTGGCCGAGTACGACCCACATATCTCGCCGGACATCCGCTTTCTGGTGGCCTTGCCCGACCACGGCCACATCACCGACCCGGGCCAGTACGTCAAGGACCTGGCGGCCCACGCGGTCGAGCAGGGTGCGCGCTGGTTGCAAGGCACGGTGAGCGACGTCGTGCGCGAAAACAGCCAAACAGTGGGAGTGCGCGTCGACGGTGAGACGGTGGCGGCCGACGATGTGGTGCTGGCGACCGGGGCCTGGTCACGCTCGCTGACCGACACGCTGGGCATCTCGATTCCACTCGAGAGCGAACGCGGCTACCACCTCGAGCTGGTCGAGCCGAGTTTCATGCCGAGCGTGCCCTGCATGGTGGCCTCGGGCAAGTTCGTCATGACGCCGATGGACGGGCGGCTGCGCCTTGCGGGGGTGGTCGAGTTCGGTGGACTGAACGCGCCACCGTCGCGCGAGCCGATCGAGCTGCTCAAACGGCAGGCGCTCGAGGCGTTGCCCGGGATCACCTGGCGTGAGACACGGGAGTGGCTGGGCCACCGACCGGCGCCAACCGACTCCATCCCCTTGATCGGCGCGCTCGACCACGTACCCGGTACCTGGCTTGGCTTTGGTCACCAACACGTGGGCCTCACTGGCGGGCCCAAGACTGGGCGCCTGCTCGCGCAACTCATCTCGGGGAACACCCCGAACATCGACATGAGCCCCTACGCGCCAGCGCGGTTCGCGACGCGCTGACACGCCTTCGCCGCGTCTTGCCGGGCCGGCACGGCCCGGCAAGGACTTGGCTCCCACGGGGGTGAGTGACAGCCTGAGCGTGATGCGTCCCGGTCCCTGTGGGAGCGTCTGCCTCGCGCCAGCGAGCAGGCGCGAATGCGGTGTCGGGGCATTCGCCGCGTCTCGCCGGGCCTGCGCGGCCCGGCTAGGTCGCGGCTACCACGAGGGCGAGAGTTGCTCGGCGCGTGGTGCGGCCCCAGCCCCTGTGGGAGCGTCTACCTCGCGCCAGCGAGTAGGCGCGAATGCGGTGCCAGCTTATTCGCCGCGTCTTGCCGGGCCTGCGCGGCCCGGCTAGGACGCAGCTCCCACAGGGGTGTGAGGCGTTCTGAGCGTGATGTGGCCCCGATCCTTGTGGGAGCGTCTACCTCGCGTGAGCGAGTAGGCGCGAATGCGGTGCCAGCTTATTCGGCGCGTCTCGCCGGGCCTGCTTTGCCCGGCAAGGACGCAGCTCCCACGGGGGTGAG
>JBCCUP010000053.1 GCA_039196715.1 Pseudomonadota bacterium | reverse complement strand
CTTCGTCGATGAGGCCCTGTCTCACCGCGCGTACGACGATTGCTCACTGCCGATCGGGCACCGTCAGACCCTCTCGCAACCCTGGGTTGTCGCGGTCATGACGCAACTGCTGCTCGAGTCTTCGCCAATGAGCACAGTGCTGGAGCTGGGCACAGGCTCGGGCTACCAGGCTGCTGTGCTCTCTCGGCTCGTCGACCAGGTGGTCACACAGGAGCGCATACAGCCGCTGCTCAAGCGGGCGGAGGACCGGCTGTTCGCGCTGCGTTACCGAAACGTGCTGGCGCGCCACGGTCACAGTGACACCGCGTGGCAGGACCGTGCACCGTTTGACGGCATCGTGCTGACTGCCGCGGCGACCGAGGTGTCCCGCGTGCTGCTTCGTCAGCTTCGGGACGGGGGCGTGTTGATTGCCCCCGTGCAGGCTGCCGACGGCGGCCAGACGCTGGTTCGCGTCACTCGGCACGGCGCCGAGTACGAGCACGAGAACCTCACGCGAGTGAAGTTCGTGCCGCTGCTCTCGGGCAACGTCGGCGGTGTGCAACGCGTGCCGCGCGTGGCCGAGTCGCCACGCGATCGGCTCCACCGCGTCCGAGGCTGATTCAAAATCTTGACGCCACCTTACTATGATTTGAAAAAGTTCCTATAACTTCTTCAAATTGTGCATCTTTTAAGGTAGAGTTGATCCCCAGTTGGGCGGTGTGGTGTCTGGTTGAACGCCCTGCCTGCCTCGAACTGGCGTGCGCGACTCGATCGTCGAAGACTTCGGAGTGGAAAACTGTGGGCAAATGGTGCAGTGAAAGCGCGGTGAAGCCGGTTGTGGCAGGTGTCTTGGCCGTGGTGGTCAGTGGGTGCAGCTCGCTGACCATTCCGGACGTGGTGACCCCCGTCAAACGGGTGCTCGAGCCGCTTGGCCGCAGCTTTGACACGCGCGCGTACGTGGTTCAACCGGGTGACAACCTCGCGTACATTGCCTGGCGTTACCAGACCACGGTCGATGAGCTTCTGGCCTGGAACGGCTTGAACGACGCCACCGGCATTCGGCCGGGCCAGGCGATTCAGGTCAGGGCGCCGCGTGGCGGCGTGGTCGCGCAGGCCCCGCAGCAACCGGCCAGACCGGTTGTGCGCCAACAGACCGTGCCGCAGCCGGCGCCGAGTGACACCGTGACCAGCCCGGTCGCCTCGGCCGAGCCGCTCCAGTCGCAACTCATCGTGCCGGTACAACCGCGGGACACGCGCATCTCCAGCGTCACCGTCCAACCCGCGCCGACACCCACGGCACCGGCACCGGCGGTCAGGGCACCGCAAGTCGTCTACGTCGAGCCCGTTGTCGAGCCTGAACCGGTGGTGGCCGTGGCGCCGACACCGCCTGCCGATGACGTGGTGCACGTGCGCACGGCCTCGCGCGACGGCTTGCAGTGGGCTTGGCCGCAGCGCGGCAAGATTGTGAAGTCCTTTTCCTCGTCCGACACGACGCAGCAGGGCATCGACATCGCTGCGGGTTCGGCCAAGCCCATCCGCGCGGCTGCAGACGGCATCGTGGCCTTTGCCGGCAACGAAGTCAGCGTGCTCGGCCGCACGATCATCATCGATCACCAGCGCGAGTTCCTCTCGGCGTACGCCAAGGTCGGCAAACTGCTGGTTGAAGAAGGCGAGAGCGTGCGCGTCGGCGATGTGATCGCCGAGACCGACGCTGGCGGCGCCGACGGTCAGTTCCATTTTCAAATTCGGCGGAAGGGCGTGCCGCTCAACCCGCTGAAGTACTTGCCCAAGGGCACTTGAAACGCGGCGATAACGCGTGACCTGAACCCGGCGATGTCCGGGTAGAACACACTGGCATCTGATTCGGAGAACGTGCAATGGCAAGGCAGGGGCTTGCTGAGTGGGAGAGTGTCGAAGAGACGCGTCAGGCAGCGACGTCGAACAGCGACGACAACGCCGAGAACCTCGACGCGACAGCGGAGATCGACGTTGACGTGGGCGGAGGCACCGCACCGGAACCTGCCAAGCCGACCCGGTTCGACGCCGGGGACGTGCCGCGCAAGGAGATGGATGCCACGCGCATGTATCTCAAGGAGATCGAGTTTTCCCCGCTGCTGACCGCCGACGAGGAGAAGTACTACTCCCGCCGCTCGAAGAAGGGCGACGAGTCGGCGCGTAAGAAGATGATCGAATGCAACCTGCGGTTGGTTGTGAAGATCTCGCGTCGCTACATGAACCGCGGACTGGCGCTGCTCGACCTGATCGAAGAGGGCAACCTCGGGCTGATCCACGCGGTTGAGAAATTCGACGCCGAAAAGGGCTTCCGCTTCTCCACGTACGCGACCTGGTGGATCCGCCAGACCATCGAGCGTGCGCTGATGAATCAGACGCGCACCATCCGGTTGCCGATCCACGTGATCAAGGAGATGAACGTCTACCTGCGCACGCAGCGCCGATTGCAGCAGACGCTCGATCACGAGCCGACCATGGAAGAGATCGCAGAAGTCTGCGAGCGGCCTGTGGAGGACGTCAAGCGCGTGCTGGGGTTGCGCGACCGTGTGACATCCGTGGACGTGCCGACCAGCAAGGACGGCGACCGCATGTTGTTGGACGTCATTCCGGACGAGAACAACGTCGACCCGTCGACACGCCTGCAGGAATCCATCGTGCAGAAGAACCTGAACGGTTGGCTCGCCAAGCTCGAGACGAAGCAGCGCGAGGTGGTCGTGCGTCGATTCGGTCTGCACGGCTACGAGCGCTCCACGCTGGAAGAGGTCGGTGCCGAGCTGGGCGTGACGCGCGAGCGCGTCCGCCAGATTCAGATGGACGCGCTCAAGAAACTGCGGCGGATCATCGAGAGCAGCGGCTACAACGCGGACAGCGTGTTCCGTTTCTGAGTCGCAGCGCGCACGCGGCTCGACAGAACGGCGCCCTCGAGAGATGGCGCCGTTTTTATTGGATCACTCAACGTATAATGCTCGGCTTTGACACGGCGCTCGGGTGACCAGGGCGCGGCCGGTGCGTGCCCTCGGGTGCGTGGCGGGGCAACAGGTGGAGACATCCGTGAAAGCAGTGCAGGTGGGGTTACTCGGTCTTGGCACAGTCGGCGCCGGAACGGCGGCTGTGCTGCAGAGCAATGGCCGTGAAATCGCCCGGCGTGCCGGCCGCGACATCCGCGTGAAATCCGCGGTGGTGCGTGACCTCGAAAAGGCCCGTCAGCACGGGTTTGACATCGCCTTGTCGACCGACCCGGATGACGTGGTCGGCGACCCCGAGATCGACGTGGTGTGCGAGATGATCGGTGGCACCGACCTCGCACGCGAGCTCGTCTTGCGGGCGCTGGCCAACGGCAAGCACGTCGTGACGGCGAACAAGGCACTCATTGCGATCCACGGCAACGAGTTGTTCGCCGAGGCGCAGCGCCGTGGCCTGATCATCACCTTCGAGCCGGCTGTTGCCGGCGGCATCCCGATCATCAAGTCCATCCGCGAAGGCCTCGCTGCCAACGACATCGAGTGGCTGGCGGGTATCATCAACGGCACCGGCAACTTCATTCTCACCGAGATGCGTGATCGTGGCGCGGGGTTCGACGAGGTTCTGGCAGAGGCGCAGGCGCTCGGTTATGCCGAAGCCGACCCCACCTTCGACGTCGAGGGCATCGATGCGGCGCACAAGCTCACGATCCTCGCGTCGATTGCCTTCGGCATACCGCTGCAATTCGATGCGGTGTACACCGAGGGGATCAGCAGAATTTCCCCGGATGACATCCGCTACGCCGAGGAGCTGGGATACCGGATCAAGCACCTTGGGGTTGCCCGCAAGCGTGACGACGGTATCGAGCTGCGCGTGCACCCCACGCTGGTGCCGGAGCGCCGCCTGGTTGCCAACGTCGACGGTGTGATGAACGCCGTGCTTGTCCACAGCGACGCGGTCGGGCCGACCTTGTACTACGGCGCCGGCGCCGGATCACATGCAACGGCGTCGGCCGTGGTGGCGGACATTGTCGATGTGGTCAGAACGCTCAGCGCCGACCCGAGCAGCCGTGTGCCGCACCTCGCCTTTCAGGCCGATGCCCTGTCTTCGGTGCCGGTGCTGGCGCGGGCGCATTTCGAGTCGGCCCATTACCTGAAGCTGTGCGCTGCAGACAAACCCGGGGTGATGGCCGACGTGGCGCGCATCCTGGCCGACCAGCGTGTCAGCATCGAGGCCATTCGCCAGCGCCCGGCCGCCGATCGGGACGAGGCGGCCACCATAGTGCTTCTGACACACACTGTTCGCGAAGGGGCCATGGACGCGGCAATCGCCGAGATCGATGCGCTCGAATCGATTTTCGAGCCGGTTCATCGCATTCGCGTGGAGCCCCTGGGTTGATCGCCACCACAGCGGTGTGCTCAAGCTTGAGTCAGGTGTTTCAGCACAGCCAGGAAATCCGCGCGACCCATTTGCTGAGCGCCCAGGCGCATGAGGTGTTCGGTTGGCATCTGGCAGTCGACCAGATCGTAGCGACCACACTCGAGCAAGGCGTGTAGTGCCACCTTCGAGGCGTCCGACGCGCGAGAGAACATCGATTCGCCGCAAAACAAACGGCCAACCTCGACCCCATACAAGCCCCCGACCAAACGGTCGTTTGACCAGCATTCGACGCTGTGAGCCGCGCCGTGGTGGTGCAGCACACAGTAGGCGTCGCGCATCGAATCCGTTATCCACGTGCCATTCGAACCGGGTCGACGTGCGGCACAGTGTTCGATCACATCCTCGAACGCCTGATCAAACGTGACAGCGAACTCTGCGCGACGCAGCCGTTTGCGTAAACTGCGGCTGATGTGAAACGCGTCTGGAAGCAAGACGCAGCGCAACGCGGGAGACCACCAGAGGATCGGGTCATCGTCGCTGAACCACGGGAAAATGCCGGAACGATACGCGAGTTTCAGTCGCTCCGGACTCAGGTCACCACCGGCGCAGAGTAGGCCGTCGGGCTGTGCCAGCGCAGTTGCCGGATCGGGAAAGGCGAGCGGGGCGCCGGGTTCCAAAAACGGTATCGACATCAGGCGTTGTCGCTCTGTCGGTAGGGCGAGGACTGTGTCAGCATGGCGTGGTGGCGTTCGACCGCGGGTGTCTCGCGTGCGAGAAAGTCGCTCACAGCCGACTGGAACCCGTCGTGGTTCAGGCGGTGCCACGAATGCGTGTAGGTGGGCAGAAACCCGCGCGCAATCTTGTGCTCGCCCTGTGCGCCTGGCTCGAACAAGGTCAGCCCTTTGCGGATGCAGTGCTCGATGCCCTGGTAGTAGCAGGCCTCGAAATGCAGCGATCGAAACGGGGCATGGCAGCCCCAATACCGGCCGTACAACGCGCCGCCACCGCTGAAAAGAATGGCGCAGGCCACCGGCGTTTCGGGCTGTGCCTCGGTGTAGGCAAAAACCACATGGCTGTTGTGCGGCATGCGCTCCCCCAGGCACTGAAAAAACGCCGGTGACAGGCTTGGCACGCCCCATTTTCGTTCGTAGATACCGGCGTAGAGCGCGTGCACCTGCTGCCATTCGGCCAGTGTCAGTGTGCCGCCATCGCGCCATGACAGGCGGATCCCCTGGGCCTCGACCTGCTGGCGCTCACGGCGTACGTTCTTGCGCTTTCGCGCGTTCAGCGCGCCGAGGTAGTCGCCAAAGCTTGCGAACCCCCGGTTGCGCCAGTGGTATTGCACGTCGGTGCGCCTCACGAAACCGGCATTTGAAAAGGCCGCTGCGTCGGCATCGGACGTAAACAACACGTGCGTGCCGGAGAGTTTCAGCTTTTCGCTCAGTTGCACCAGTGCCGTGGCGAGCAGCTGCCGCAACCCCGCAGGGTCGGTGGCCTCCGGGTGTACCAGCAACCGGGGTCCGGTGGCAGGGGTATACGGACAGGAGACCACCAGTTTGGGGTAGTACGCTCCCCCGGCGCGCTCCCAGGCATCCGCCCAGGCGTGGTCGAAGACGAATTCGCCATAGGAGTTCGTTTTGACGTAGCTCGCCGCCGCTGCGAGCAACGTGCCGTTTTCGTCCCGCACGCTGAGGTAGTGTGGGTACCAGCCGTGGGCCTCGCCGAGGCAGCCCGTGGTCTCCAGGGCGTGCAGAAACGCATGGGAAACAAACGGAAAACCGGTCGGGTTCAGCGCGTCCCAGGCACTGGCGTCAAAGTCGGCGAGGGACGTCGACACCGAGACCGAGGCGGTCGCGGGTTGGTTCATGTCAGTCTGCGAGCGCGTCCAGGTAACGTTCGGCATCGAGCGCGGCCATACAGCCGGTGCCGGCCGAGGTGATGGCCTGGCGGTAGACGTGGTCCATGACGTCGCCGCACGCAAAGACACCGTCGACGCTGGTCGCGGTCGCGTTGCCGTCGAGGCCGCTTTTTACGCGAATGTACCCGCCCTCGATGTCGAGCTGATCGGTGAACAAAGCGGTATTGGGCGTGTGGCCAATGGCGATGAACACCCCCATGAGGTCGACGTCGTCTGTCTGCGCGTCGACTGTGCTGCGCAAGCGCATGCCGGTGACACCGGTGGTGTCACCCAGCACTTCGTCGAGCACGTGGTTCCAGCGGATGTCGACCTTGCCTTCGGCCTCCTTGGCAAACAGGCGGTCCTGCAGGATCTTTTCGCTGCGCAGGCTGTCTCGCCGGTGCACCACAGTGACCTTGCTCGCAATGTTGGCCAGGTAGAGCGCTTCCTCAACGGCGGTGTTGCCACCGCCGATCACCGCGACTGGCTTGTTGCGGTAGAAAAAGCCGTCACACGTGGCACACGCCGAGACACCGCGGCCCTTGAACGCGTCCTCGCTGGGCAGGCCGAGGTACTTCGCAGACGCTCCGGTCGCGATGATCAGAGCGTCGCAGGTGTAGGTGCCCCGGTCACCCGTCAGCGTGAAGGGCCGATTGCCGAGCTCGACCGTGTGGATGTGGTCGTTGACGATCTCGGTGTTGAACCGCTCCGCGTGCGCCAGAAAGCGCTGCATCAGCTCCGGGCCCTGGACGTCGGGTGGGTCGGCAGGCCAGTTCTCGACCTCCGTGGTTGTCATCAGCTGCCCCCCTTGCTCAACGCCGGTGATCAGGACCGGGTTGAGGTTGGCGCGCGCCGCGTAGACCGCTGCAGTGTAGCCGGCGGGTCCGGACCCGAGGATGAGCAAGCGGCAGTGACGAGCGTCTGACATGAGGTCTCCGAGGGGAAAGTGGCGCGGTGCTCGCGCTGTTCAGGGGGGTAGACGGAGCGGCATGGTAACAGCCCTGTCGTGGCGGTTTCGAGTCCGGTTCAGCTGGCGGTTTGGCCCGTTCGGGCCCGCGATCAGGTGAAGTGCATGTCAAACTTGCCCGATTTCGGGCAAAGTGCTCGCGAAGCCGTAGACTGCTGTCGATCATCCGACCATGAGACCCACCGCCCAGCCGGACGAGCTGATCCGTCACCTCTGCGAAACCAGCCGACTGACGCGTGACGAAGCCGAACGCGTGGTCGCCGAGGTGCTTGTCTACTTCGACGAGCCGATGGCGCACTTCGTTCAACGGCGACACCGGGAGTTGCAGGCAGTGGGTTTGTCCAACAACACCATTTTTGCGCGTATCCTCGACGAACTCGACCACCGCCGCTTTCCGGCGCCGGGGCTGTCGACACGTCAGGTGCGCCGACTGATCTACGGGTAAGCATCTCATGTGTGGAATCATTGCAATCACGGGTGGCGAGCACGCCGCTGACACCTTGATGACGGGCTTGCGCCGCCTGGCGTACCGCGGCTACGACTCTGCCGGCATTGCGGTCCACACCGGAAAACGCATCGAGCGACTCCGTGCCGCCGGGGCGTTGGAACACCTGGCGGCGCGCAAGCCGGAGGGCCTGTCGGGCCGTTGTGGTGTCGGCCACACGCGGTGGGCGACGCACGGTGCACCGAACGAGGTCAACGCGCATCCGCACCTGAGCAGCGACGGTGAGATTGCCTTGGTGCACAACGGCATCGTGGAAAACGCCGATGCCTTGCGTGCGGAGCTCGATTCGGTGGGTGTCGGCTGCGAAACCGACACCGACACCGAGGTGCTCGCGCAGCTGCTGGCCCACGCGGTTGCGGCCGGTCAGCCGCTGTTCGACGCGATGCTGGCCCTGCTGCCACGGGTACAGGGCACATACGGTCTGGTTGCGATGCAGGCCAGCGCGCCCGATCGCCTCGTGGCGGCGCGGCTCGGCAGTCCGGTCGCACTCGGACTCGGTGACGGTTGTCGCCTGGTGGCCTCGGATCCGGCGGCGATGGTGGGTCGCGCCAACGCGGTCGTGCACCTGGACGACGGCGATGTCGCATGGTTGACGCCGGACGACATCGGCATCCGCTCGCTTGACCACGGTGAGCGGGCGGTCGAGGCCAGTGTGTTGGACGTCGAGGCAGCAGACGCGGGTCTCGATGGCCATGCCCATTTCATGCTCAAGGAAATCGCCGAGCAACCCGCCTCGCTCACTCGCACCCTCAGTGGCCGCCTCGACGCGCGATTCGGCACTGCGCGCCTCGGCGGCCTGAATATCCCGGCGCGCGACCTGATCGGCTTTCGCGGGGTGAAGTTGCTCGGCTGCGGCAGCGCGTTCCTCGCCGCCGAGTGTGGAGCGCACCTGATCGAGTCGTTGGCACGCCTGCCCGCCAGTGCCGAGGCGGCTGCCGAGTTCCGTTACCGCAATCCGGTCATCGAGCGTGACATTCTCTACGTGGTGATCAGCCAGAGCGGTGAGACCTATGACACCCTCGCAGCCTGTCAGGAGATTCAACGCAAGGGTGGCACAGTTGTCGGCGTCAACAACGTTGTGGGGAGCTCGCTTGCCCGCGCAGTCGACGGCGGTATTTACCTGCACGCGGGGCCGGAAGTCTCGGTGGCCTCGACCAAGGCTTGGAGTGCCATGGTTGTGTCCTTGGCGCTCCTGGCGCTCCACCTCGGACGGGTGCATGATTTGTCACCGAGCGCGGGGTCCGCGCTCGTGCGGGGTTTCGAGGCGTTGCCGGATCTGGTTGCCGAGGCGCTGACGGCCCGGCCGGCGATCGCGTCGGTGGCCCGCGCGTTGAGCGCCGCCCAGAGTGTGTTTTTCATCGGTCGGAGTGACGCGGCGCCGCTCGCCCGCGAAGGTGCGTTGAAGCTCAAGGAAATCGCCTACGTGCACGCGGAAGCCTACCCGACCTCGGAGCTCAAGCACGGGCCGCTGGCATTGGTCGAGGCGAGCGTACCCACGGTTGTGGTCCTGCCTGACGATGCCTTACTGGACAAATCCATCGCCTCTCTGGCGGAGATCCGCGCACGGGCAGGACGCCTGTACGCGGTGACGGACAGTGACGACCCGCGAATCGATGCGGCCTGCGAGGCGGTGGTGCGCCTGCCCCGCGCGCACCCGTCGCTCGCCGCGGTGGTGCTGGGGGTGGGGCTGCAGTTGCTTGCCTACGAGACGGCACTGCGACTCGGGCGGGACATCGATCGCCCCCGTAACCTCGCCAAGAGCGTGACGGTCGAGTAGCGCTGCCCGGATCTGCCTGCGCCGTCCGGGTGCCGGCGCAGGCCTGGCGCCGTGTGCAGCGCAGCTCGGTCGCGTCCGTGTAGACTGCCAGCGTGTTTTCCGGGGCGAAGCGCATGCCGAGACGGCCGAATTTTCTGTTTTTCATCACCGACCAGCAACGGGCCGACTGGCTGGGGTGCTACGGCCATCCGGTGTTGCGCACACCGCACATCGATGCCCTCGCAGCGCGGGGCACGCGCTTTGACAACTGCTACGTGGCCGCACCCGTGTGCATGCCGAACCGTGCGTCGTTGATGACCGGCCGGTACCCGAGCGTGCACGGCTTGCGCTGCAACGGTGCCCGGCTGCCGTTGCACGCCAACACCTTCGTCGACGTGCTTGCCGCGGCCGGGTACCACACGGCATCGATCGGCAAGAGCCACCTGCAGCCCTTTCTGGACACGCCGCCGCTCCGGTCACCGGTCACCGGCGATCGGCTGATTCTGGAAGCCTGGCAGCCACAACGCGGCGACTACGGCAACGAGGAGCCCGGTCGGTACAGTGGATCCGAGCACCAACCCGTCGCGACGCCGTATTACGGGTTTCAGCACGTGGATATGGTGACGGACCACGGCGACCGCTGTGGCGGCCATTACCAGCAATGGTTCAGGGCCACGGCACCGGACTGGCAGGCGCTGCACGACCCCGCGAACGAGCTGCCCCACGACTACAGCGCACCTCAGGCCTATCGGACACCGATTCCCGAATCGCTCTACCCCACCACCTGGGTTGCGGACCGTGCTGTCGATTACCTGGACTCGCGCAGCGGGGATGACACGCCGTTCTTCGCGTTCGTGTCCTTTCCCGACCCGCACCACCCCTTCAATCCGCCCGGTGCCTATTGGGATCAGTACGATCCGGCCGACTTTCCGGTCGACCTGCCGTTCGAGGCGCACCGCAACCCGACGCCGCCGATGCGGTGGCTGGATGACGCGTACCGACAGGGCGGCAAGCCCGTGACGGCACAGACTGCAACCCGGGTCTCGGATCGGCACGTGAGCGAGGTCCGCGCCCTGACCGCGGGCATGATCAGCTGCATCGACGACCAGGTCGGCCGGGTCATGGCGGCCCTCGAAGCGGTCGGTCACGCCGACAACACGGTGGTCTGTTTCAACGCGGACCACGGCGATTACCTCGGCGATTTCAACCTGATCCTGAAGGGGCTTCTGCCGCTGCGCTCGGTCAACCGCGTGCCGTTCATCTGGTCGGACCCCGCAGACCCCACACCACGGCAGACGGCGGCCATGGCGTCGACTGTCGACATCGGCGCGACCGTGTTGGACCGGGCTGGGCTGACGCCGTACTACGGCATCCAGGGGCTCAGCCAGCTCTCGGTTGCACGCGGCGGCGACGCGGTCCGAACCGACACTCTGGTCGAATTCAACGACGGGGCGGCAAAATTCGGCTTTGAGTCACCGGCTCGGGTGCGCAGCCTGATCACCCCGGACTGGCGCCTGTCGCTCTACCGCGACCAGGATTGGGGCGAGCTCTACGACCTGCAAAACGACCCGAGGGAAACGCACAACCTCTGGGACAGTGTGTCACACGCCGGCACGCGGGCCGAGCTCACGCTGACACTCGCACACCGACTGACAGCCCAGATGGACGAGTGCCCCTTGCCTGAGCGGTTGGCCTGAGAGGGCGGGTCACTCACATCAGCGCAACGCCGCTCAGCCAGGGGTGCGCGTAGAGCGCGATGACGATATAGACCACAACGCTCAGCCCCATCAGGGCGAGGTCGGCCGGTAGGCTGACCACGGTCTCCTGCCGCGGCGTCTTGCCATCGCGGCGGTTGATCGTGATCACGGAGATCACGGCCCATATCAGCAGAGTGCCGAACAGCATCAACGAGCGGCTGTCGCCGTTGGCCAAGAGGTGTGCTACCGCCCAGGCCTTGAAGCCGATGAGCATGGGGTTGCGTATGCGCTGCCGGATGCGGGACGGGTAGCGGCCGGCGACGATGAACACAAAGCCGAAAAGCACCAGCAGCATGGCCAGGTGCCGCGCGAACCCCGGTGAGTTGTAGAGGTGCATGGGTTGCGTTGTTTTCCAACCCATGACCATCAGGAAAATCGACAGAAAGATCAGCAACGAGAAGGTGCCAACGTACCCGCCTACGCCCAGCTTTTCCTTCCAAGCTGATTTCACATTTGGCGCCACTGCAGGAACGAAGTGGACAGAGGACCACAACCACAAGCCCGCAATCATCCACGCCATGCACTTGCTCCTGTCTACGACTCGTCGGCAAACCGCTCCAGCGTTGGTATTGGACAGGTCTTGGCAGAGATTTTCAAGCGTGGCGTAGGCGACTGGGCAACAACCGGCTGCCCGTGGCAGGCGTGTATTGTGTAGCCCGTCAGCGTGTGACCAGCTGATTGTGAGGTACCGAAGTTGAAGACTGCGGCTTTATACTATTGCCTTGTCGAGCGCATAACATGAGCTACCTCAACGAGCCGTTGTGCAGGCGAGGCTCGAGAACTGCTGCCAATCGCACCGGCATTCCGGCGAGATGGGCAGCCACCTTCCGCTACCAAATCAGGTGAGGGCGCTGACGCTCTCGTTGTGGAGGCGAACGACGTCGGGCGCCAGAAGGCGTTGGTGTGACCGGATCTCATCAACGTGACCGTACCCATACTGCAACACAGGGTTTTCGTCGGCACAGACCCGCAAACGGTGCGGATGCCGCTCGACGGGTTCTGGTCGAGGTTACGTCTGACTATTCCAACCGCCATGCCATGGACACGGTTGACCAACGTGTTTGCGAGCGGGCCGACCCGTCTATGGCCAGTGCAAGGCGCAGACACACAGACTGCTGCTTCCTCTGGCGACCGCGGTCATTGCGTGTCCGAGCAACGGTGTTTTCCCGTTCGCTCACCACCGACACTGGTCTGCGGAAAACCGCGTCGTGTTGCCTCAAGGGTTCCGCGCCCCCCGAGGGTACCGGGTGCCGTTTTATGTTCGAGTGCACCGTTGGTGGGACTGCCCTCGAATCAGGCGTCGCGACAGCCAGGCGTCCGGGTCGCGTGTCCTGGGGTTGTCACGGGATGCTGTTACGCGGGGTGGCGTACCGGCAGACCTGGCGCGTTACCACGTCGACCCACCGGATCGCGCTGCCACATTCGCTCGCAATTGAGCGCAGAATGTTCGGTGTGAGGCGTCGATGATGCGATCGAGGTGACGCCGACGTCGCACCTGCTTGCTTGTCCACACCGCGGTCGAGTTGACGTCACAGGCACGGTCTGTGGCCCTGACGCACGCCCAGGTGCGAGCGCACCCGTTCGACGGTCTGGAATGTGGCAAGGCCGCTGCACGCGGCCTGTCGCGTACTGTCGGCGTCACCCGTTTTCAGCGCGCGGGGCGGGTGCGCCGTGCGCTGGCGCCCGGGTCAGAGCGCGCCGTGCGCCTCGAGCGCATTGTCGATCGCCGAGACAATGTTGTCGATGTCGTCTCTGGTGGCGATCAGTGCCGGGCTCAAGCACAGGCAGTTGTTGTACTTCTCGAAACTGCGGTTGGTCCGTCCGATCATCACGCCGTTTTGCAGTGTGTGGGCGGCAACGGCCACCGGAATGGACTCGTGCACCGGCTCTTTGCTGCTGCGGTCCTTGACCAGTTCGATACCGGCAAACAAACCCTTGCCCCGGACTTCGCCGATGATCGGGTGTTTGTTCTGCAGCTCGCGCAGGCTCTCCATGAGGTAGTTGCCCTGCGTGACCGTGTTCTCGAGCAGGCCTTCTTCCTCGATGATCGCCATGTTCTCGAGCGCGGCCGCGGGGCCCGCCGTGCAGCCGCCGAAGGTACTGATGTCGCGGAAGTAGCCCATGCGGTCATCGTCGTTGTTGAAGGCCTGGAAGACCTCTTCGGTGGTCACGGTGCATGCAATCGCAGCGTAGCCGCTCGCCACACCCTTGGCCATGGTCACGATGTCGGGCTGAATGCCGTAGTGCTGGTAGCCGAACCAGGTGCCGGTGCGACCGACGCCGCAGACCACTTCGTCGATGTGCAGCAGCACGTCGTACTTCTTGCAGATTTCCTGAATGCGCGGCCAGTAGCCCTCTGGCGGCACAATCGCGCCGCCGCCTGCGGTGATGGGCTCGAGGCACACCGAGCCGACCGTGTCCGGCCCCTCTTCGAGAATGATGCGCTCGAGCTCGTTGGCGGCGCGCTCACCGTAGTCGCTGACGTCGCCCCACTGCGAGCGGTACTCAAGGCAGTGCGGCATCTCGACGAAGCCCGGCGTGAACGGGCCGTACTGCATCTTGCGCTCTTCCTGCCCGCAGGCACTGAGGGTGCTGATGGTCGTGCCGTGGTAGTCGCGGTCGCGGTAGATGATCTTGTGCTTCTTGCCGCCGCTGCGCATGTGCGCAATCTGGCGCGCAATCTTGAACCCCTTTTCGTTGGCCTCCGAGCCGGAGTTGGCGTAGTAGACGCGCGACATGCCCGGCATCTTATCGATCAGCTTCTCGGCGAACAGCGCACCCGGCACGCTGCCCATGGCGCCGGCGAAGTAGTTCATCTTCACCAGCTGGTCGCGCACGGCGTTGGCAATCCGCTCGCGGCCGTAGCCGACGTTCACCGTCCAGACACCGCCCGACACCGCGTCGGTGAATTCCTTTCCGGTCGCATCCCAGACCTGCATCCCCTTGCCCTCGACCATCACCATCGGGTTCTTGTCGCCGGCGAAGGGCTTGTGCGGTGTCAGGTGGTGCCACACGTTGGCCTTGTCTTTGGCGATGACATCGTTGAGATCGAGCGTCATGGTGAGGTCCTCATCACTGGGGCGGCGGAAAGGCCGCAGTTTGGCGACGGTACTGGAGCGGCAACAGGCGGGTTAGCGCCACTGCCCGGGAAAGCAGTGTGCCAGGCCGAAACGCGTCACGGCGTGTCGTCGTCACGCAATTCGGAGGCCGTATTGAAGTTCCGAAACGCCGTTTCGGACCGAAAAACGACCTCGATCGCCCCTTCGGCCCGGGTCCAGAGGTCGATTTTTCGGTCGCCGTTCGCGAGGTAGGCCGTGAGACTGTGAACCCGATCGCGGTGCAGCAGGCAGAACACCGGCTGGTGCCGATCGCCGTCGCTGGCCATCGCGACGGAGGCGCCCGCGTCCTCTGCAGCCGACACCATTCGGCCAGCGTAGTCGGTCGGCACAAACGGCGAGTCGCACGGGGCCGTGAGCAGCCAGGGCGTCTCGCAGGCGCGCAAGCCGGCGAGCATGCCTGCCAGCGGGCCATCGAAGGCCGTCGGGTCGGCGTCGTGCAGCACCGGCCAGCCGAGGCGTTGGTAGCGGGACACGCTGCGGTTGGCGTTCACCAACACCGCCGAGACCTGCGGCACGAGCCGGGACAACACGTGGGTGATCAGCGGGACGCCCCGGTAGGGCGCCCAGCCCTTGTCGATGCCGCCCATGCGGCTGCCGCGTCCGCCGGCGAGCACCAGTGCGGTCACGTCACTGCGAAGACTGTTCATGCTGTGTCGTGGGGCGCTCCTCGACCCGTGGCAACCGCAAGCGTTGCCCAGGCCGCAATCGATTGAAGTCGAGTGTCGGGTTGTACTCCAACACCAGCCACTGCGGGACATTGTAGTCCCGTTCGGCGAGTTGCCAGAGGCGGTCACCGACGTCGATGCGGTGCGTGATGGTACCGTCGATCTGCCACGTCTGGTACCAGGCGTACTGTCGATCGCGGTGGTAACGAAGCCGGCGCCGCACGACCTCGGCGGCAGGTACGTGTTCGAATGACAGGGTCAGCGCGTGGCCGACGTCGAGTACGGCGTTGTCGGCGAGCCCGTTGAGACGGTGGAGCGAGGCGGTGTCCATGTCGAGCCAGCGGGCAACCAGACCGGTCGATTCACCGTGCAACAACGCGAGTGTGCCGTCCGGGGCGAGGTCGTACACCGTGCTGTCCGGCACGACCACGGTCTCGCCAGAGTCCGGCCGGGTCGGGCGGTTGGCGCGCAGATCGTCGATCAGCACACGGCTGCCGTCGCGCAAGCCCGGGTGCAGTCGACGAAGCGGTTGGGGGCGGACCGTGGTGCCGTCGTAGGCGGCGTCGAGTGTCAGCTCGGGTGGAAACACCAGGTAGTCGGACGCCTCGGGTGCGCCAGGGACACGGAGTTCGGAGCCGATGCGTAGCGCGGCGCTCGGATCGAGTGCGTTCTCGCGCGCAATTTCTGCCACGCTTGCACCCACGCGCAGCGCGATGTGGCTCAGGGTGTCCCCGGGGCGCACCGTGTATCGGGCGAGCGTTGCAACCGGTTTCGCCGGCAGGTTAGCGACCGGTGACGGGCAATCGGAGACGCAATTGACCCACACCGTGAAGCCGCGGGGGAGGCGTTTCCCAGCTGCGTAGCCCGGTGCGAGAATATCGGGGTTCGCGGCGCGCAAGCCTGCCACGCTCACGTTTTGGGCAACGGAAATCTCGCTGAGGCTCAGCGCTTGGCGCAGTTGCAAGGCGAAGCGGGTGGGTTTCGTGTCCGCCGGAGGCAACGCGCCGAAGTAGTGGGCTCGGTTGGCTTCGACATGGACGGCGGCGAGCACCTGGGCGTAGAAGTTGCGCGACGCGAATCCGAAGTCCGGCCCCGTGTACTGGCGGGCGATCACCCCGAGATCGCGCGTCTTCAGCTCGCGCACGGCACGCACCACCCCGCGGGTGCCGTGGTTGTAGGCCGTCACGGCGAGTGGCCACCGGCGTGTGATGGCGAATTTGTGCGACAGCAGTCGCGCTGCAGCCAAGGTTGACTTGTAGTAACTCATGCGCTCGTCGAGGTCGCTGCCGATGTGCAGATCACGGCGGCCAGCAGCCTCCGTGAACTGCCAGATCCCGCGTGCGCCAGAGTCCGGGGCCACTTCATTGCGGAAGAAGGTTTCAACAAACGGAATCGCACCGAGGCCGCGTGGCAAGCCGTGCGCATCCAGCACTCGGTTGATCCAGGGGCGCCAGAGGCGCGCCGTATGCAGGGCCTCGCGAAACACGCCCGCGTGGCCTACCTGAAAGCGGATGTGTTCGGCTGCGTCGCTCAGCGCGGCGCGGTCCGGCTCGTCCTGCCAGAGCCAGAGCACGCGTTCGTGGTATGGCGTCAGTGGCCGTGTCTCGCCCGCTGCGACGTCGCGCAGCGCCTGCTGAAACGCGGCGATCTCGGGCGCTGCGCGGTCGCGCCGTGCCTGCAGGCTTTGCCCGGGCGGGGTTTCCAGTGTGGCGTAGACGACGCTCACGTCACGCGCGTCGTGCAGGGTCAGGACGCCGTCGTGGTGCGTGCCGTAGATGCGCTGCCAGAACGCGATCCACGGCTCGATACCAGCCGGTCGCGGCAGATCGGTAGGTTGTGCCGCCGGAGCGGTTTCGCTTGCGTGGACTGACGGCGAGAGCGTGGTGCCGAGGCTGCACAACGTCAGCCACGCGCACGCGACCGCGCCAGCGAGACACCGCCGTCTGCACACGGGCCACGAGGCAGTGCCCGGCACGTGCAGCGTGCGCGTCGACACCGACCAAGGGTGCTGCGGGTGGCTGGTGGGGGTCATCAACACCGGTCGAACATCTCCCTTCGCTGAGTCAGTCGGTGTCGATACAGACCAGCGGGACAGTGGTTTCGTCAGCGTGCAAGCCGCCGTGAACGCCGACCATGGCGGGCAGCGGTTCGTTTTGCAGTGGCTGCACCAGGGTGCGCTTTCCCTGCATGAGCAGGATCCGGTTGCCCGCGCGTGATTGCAAGTCGGCGACGGGATCGGGTCCGAACAAACCGCGTTCGAATGCCTCGCGGGTCGGCACCGCCACAAACCACTCGGCGTAACGCTCAGCGCACAGCCGGTCGAAGGTCGCCAGTTGCGCCTCGGCGACACGACAGAAGGCGGCGCGCGGTTCGCCCGCGAGCGGTGCCTCCAGGCACGCAAGCAGGTCGGGCGCGGCCTCGATCGATTCACAGCGACCGCCCTCGGCGTCGACCATGCCGTGGTCCGCCGTGATCAGCAGCGACACGGACCGGCCGGCCAGCCGTGTCAGCAGCCGATCAATGCCGCGCTCGACCTGCGCCAGCGCCTGACGCCAGGCCTGGCTGGCGACGCCTGATTTGTGTCCGATGGCATCCAGCTCGGGCCAGTAGGCGTAGCTGAAGGTGTCTCGTGCGTGGCTGGTGACGTGGGTGATCTGACCGAGCAACTCATTGAAGTTGCTCGCCGGCAGGGCGGCGGCGCGGCCCCGGTGGCGTAGCGAGAACGGCGAATCCAGCAGATAGCGGGGCTGGATCTGGTACGTGGCGCGTCCGAGTCTGCCGAAGACGGGCTCGGCGTGGTAAAGCGCGCGGTCTGACGGTCGCGGTGCCTGCTGGTCTTCACGGTACTGTGCCAACAGCGTGGTGTAGATCCCTCGCGGCAAGTGCATGTGCCACGCCATGATGCCGTGCTGAGCTGGCGGGTGTGCGGTCATCAAGGTCGAAATTGCCGCCGAGGTGGTGGTCGGAAACACGCTCGTGAGGGTGCCGATCTGGTGCCGGCGCAACACCCCGTCCGCGCTGCCGAAGCGGCTCAACAGTGCGTCGCCGAGGCCATCGAGCAGCAGCAGTACGATGTGACGGCGACCACTGAGGTGCTCGACATCCAGCGCGTGTGCGTCGTCGAAGGGGTTCTGCCCGCCGCATGCGCGCTCTATCGACGCAGCGAGGTTCAGAATGCTGCTGCCGCGGTAGCCGGCGGCCAGCGGCGCGATGGCGTTGCGGACGTCATGCATGTTGCGTGCGTCCGAGTTCTGCTAGAGTCGCCTGCCCACGGTCCTGTTGCGGTTCACGCATGACAACGCCCGACCCAGACCCCGTTGCACCGAGCAGACCACGACGCGGAACAGGCTGGCGTGCGGTGCTCGGCAGTGTGTTGGCTGCCGGCTTTGGCGTCCAGAGCGACGCTGCGAGGGCACGTGATTTCAGCCAGGGCAATTGGAAGCACTTCGTGCTCGGGGGTGTCGTTGGCACCGTGGCCTTCGTCCTGATGATCTACGGCGCGGTATTGTGGGTTTTGCCGGACTGAATTCACATCGCCTCGATCCGGCTGCGCTCGTGCAGCAGTGAGTCGCGTGCAGTAACAGCCTCGGCGAGTTTGCCTCGTTCTTTCTCGACCACCTCGGCGGGCGCACGGCCGACAAAACGCTCGTTGTCGAGTTTGCCCGAGATCACGGCAATGTCCTTGTCGAGTTTGCTCAGTGCTTTGTCGAGCCGCGCCAGCTCGGCATCGCGGTCAATCAGGCCGGCGAGGGGAATGAGCACGCGCATGTCGCCGACCAGACCGGTCGCGGACACCGGCGCCTCGTCGCTCTCCTCCAACCAGGTGATCGACGCCAGTCGCGCCATGGCGTCGATCAGGCCACGGTGGCGTTGCAGTCGCGCGGCATCGGAGTCGCTGCCGTGTTGCAACAGCACGGGCAGGGGTTTGCCCGGCGCAATGTCCATTTCGGAGCGGATCCGGCGAATCGCGTTGATCACTGTCTGGACCCATTCGATCTCCTCGATCGCCTCGTTGTCGACCTGCTCGAGGTCAGCCAGCGGAAACGGCTGCTGCATGATGGTGTCACCTGCGCGCCCAGCCAGTGGGGCAACCCGCTGCCACAGAGCTTCGGTGATGAACGGCATGATGGGGTGGGCCAATCGCAAAATGGCCTCGAGCACACTGACCAGTGTGTGGCGACAGCCGCGTTCGACAGCGCTTTCACTGCCGTTTTGCAGTACGGGCTTGCAAAACTCCAGATACCAGTCGCAGTAATCGCTCCAGGTGAGGTCGTAGATCGCGCGTGCGGCGAGGTCAAAGCGGAAGTTGTCGAGGTGATCGGCAATCTCGTGTTCCGCGCGCTGCAGGCGCGAGATCATCCAGCGATCGGCGGCGGAAAGGATGATCTCGTCTCCGCCGAGGCCGGTGTCGTGGCCCTCGGTCTGCTGCATGACATAGCGCGTCGCGTTCCAGAGTTTGTTGCAGAAGTTGCGATACCCTTCGAGGCGCTTCATGTCCCAGATGATGTCGCGTCCGGTGGACGCGAGGGCTGCAAGCGTGAAGCGCAGCGCATCGGTGCCGTGCGCGGCAATGCCGTCTGGGAACGCCTTTCGCGTGTTCTTCGCAATTTTCTCGGCGAGTTGCGGTTGCATCATGTTGCCGGTGCGCTTGATCAGCAGGTCGTCGAGCGGAATGCCGTCGATCATGTCGAGCGGATCGAGCACGTTACCCTTGGACTTCGACATCTTGTCGCCTTGCTCGTCCCGGATCAGCCCGGTGACGTACACGGTCTTGAAGGGCACCTGCGGGCTGCCGTCACCGAGTTTGCTGAGATGCAGCGTCAGCATGATCATGCGCGCTACCCAGAAGAAGATGATGTCGAAGCCCGTGACCAGTGTGTCAGTCGGGTGGAAACGCTCGAGTTCGGTTGTTTGCTCGGGCCAGCCCAGTGTGCCGAAGGTCCAGAGCCCGGAACTGAACCAGGTGTCGAGAACGTCATCGTCCTGTCGCAGTGCGACGTCGGTGCCCAGCCCGTGCTTTTCGCGTACGCTGGTTTCGTCGCGACCCACGTAGACCGTGCCCTCCGCGTCGTACCAGGCCGGAATGCGGTGCCCCCACCACAATTGCCGCGAGATGCACCAATCCTGGATGTCGCGCATCCAGGCAAAGTACATGTTTTCATAGCTCTTCGGCACGAATTCGATGTCGCCGTTCTCGACTGCAGCGATCGCGGGTCCGGCAAGTCTTTTCGCGTCGACATACCACTGGTCGGTCAGCATCGGCTCGATCGGCACACCCCCTCGGTCGCCGTAGGGCACCACCAGGCTGTGCTTCTCGACACTGTCGAGCAGGCCCGCAGCGTCGAGGTCGGCAACCATGGCCTTGCGGGCCGCGTAGCGCTCGAGCCCGGCGTAGGCCGCGGGCAGCGTGCTGTCGTGGGCATCGGACGGTCCGCCCGCGTGGTCGAACACCTCGGCGGTGTCGCGGATGTGCGCGTCGGCGGTGAACACGTTGATCATCGCGAGTGCGTGCCGCTGTCCGACCGCGTAGTCGTTGAAATCGTGTGCCGGCGTGATCTTCACCGCGCCCGTGCCCTTTTCCATGTCGGCGTGCTCGTCCGCCACGATCGGAATGCGGCGGCCGACCAGCGGCAGCACCACGCACTTGCCGATCACGGACTGGTAGCGCGGGTCCGCCGGGTTGACCGCGACGCCGGTGTCACCGAGCAGCGTTTCGGGTCGGGTGGTGGCGACAACGAGATGGTCCTTGCCATCGTCTGTCGTGGCGCCGTCTGCAAGCGGGTAAAGGAGGTGCCAGAGCGAGCCTGTCGTGTCCTTGTTCTCGACTTCGAGGTCTGAGATGGCCGTGTGCAGTTTCGGGTCCCAGTTGACAAGACGCTTGCCACGGTAGATCAAGCCGTCGTCGTAGAGCGTGATGAAGGCTTCCTGGACGGCCTTGTAAAAGCCTTCGTCCATGGTGAAGCGTTCGTTGTCCCAGTCGACGCTGTTGCCCAGCCGACGCATCTGCGCTGTGATGCTGCCGCCCGATGCCGCCTTCCAGTCCCAGACCTTCTCGATGAACGCGTCGCGCCCGAGGTCGTGGCGGGTCAGTCCGTCCTCGTTGGCAATCTTGCGCTCGACCAGCATTTGCGTCGCAATGCCCGCGTGGTCCGTGCCGACAACCCAGCGCGCGTCGTCCCCGCGCATGCGCCGATAGCGGATCAGCGTGTCCATGATGGTGTGCTGAAAGGCGTGGCCCATGTGCAGGCTGCCGGTGACGTTCGGCGGCGGGATCATGATGCAATACGGCGTGGACTCGGGCGCACGGGAGCCGACGAAGTAGCCCTGTTTTTCCCACTGGGCGTAGAGGTCGGATTCAATGTCTGCGGGTTGGTAGGTCTTGTCCATGGCACTCGGGCAGGGCGTCACACTGGTTAATTCACCAGTTTACCTGAACGCGACTCTGGACTGTGTGCTGGGGTCGCGTGGACCCCGTCGGCCTACTGAATCACCATGCTGGTGATGTAGAAGCCCTTGATGTTGTTCTCGCCGCCCAGGTCGCGCAGCGTCTTTCGAATTGCGCGGCTCAGATCACGGCGGACGATTTCTTTCTGGCGAGCGGTTGCCAGGTCTTCGGGCTTGAGGTCGGCGAGCATCATCAGGATGGTGTGTCGCACCGCCGGCATGTGCTCGGTCAGCGACTCCTTGGTGTCCTCGTCGCCCACGTGGGTCTCCGCGGTGAGGTTGAGGAAACGTGAGATCCCGAGGTTCACGGTGAAATGCGGCACCATGCTGACGAAGATCGGCTTGCCCGCTGGCGCAGACTCGGCAGGTGGATCCTCCGCGGCAACGGGCTGTGCGAAGGCGAATGCAAAGGACGCCAGGATGGCCAGGACGGTAGTGCGAAACATGACGGTCTGCTGCGAATCGGTCTCGTCGCTGTTATCGGCCACACCGTCTGCGGCCTTGAGTCGGCGCCGTGAGCGGGCGCGCGGGACTCAGTCGCCGCGCTGGCGCAGCAGCGTGAGCAGCTCGCGGCGCATGGCGTCGCTGTGGTGCCGGACGATACGCTCGACCTCGTGCTCGATCGGGGATGCCGGGTTCGCATCGGTAGCCTCGGCCTCAGCGCGTGTCGGGGCCGGTGTGTCGCGCGGCGCCATGCGGTTCAGTTCGTCGAAGATTTCGCGCTCCAGACGGGCGGCTTTGATCAGGTCTTCGTCGCCGCGCTTGACGATGTCATCCAGGATGGGTGTGTCCTTAGGGTCGGTCATGCGACCTCCAGTGCGTCGATCTGGTGCAAGGTGATCGGGTAGCCCCGGTCGCGGTAGAACCGGTAGCGCGATCGATCCGCTTCGACCGACGCGCCGCGTTTGTCGGCGATATCGAGGGTACAACGGTAGCGGCTGAAAAAGGCCGGCACGTCGGTCGCGAGGTTGATCAGCACGGTGCGCGTGTCGGGGCGTGGCACGGCCGACCCGGCGTCCAGCACGGTTACCTGCGGGTGCTGAGGCGCGAGTGTCTCGCGGAGCTCACGCTGCGCGTCAGGGTCACAGCACACGTGTGCGCGCGCGCCGGGTCCGAGCGCCCCCAGCCAGTCGCGCGCGTAGTGCAGCCTGGCCGATGCGTCGCCGCAGGCGACCACATGGAACTCGATTCGGGTCATGCCACGCCCCCGGCGCAGTGGTTTTGCAAGTAGCGACAGAGCAGGCGAACCGGGCGACCGCTCGCCCATTTTTTGCCCCGGTGGGGCCACGCCGTGCCGGCGATGTCGATGTGCGCCCACGTTTGGCCTTCGGCGAAGTGCGACAGGAACGCGCCCGCAGTGATCGCACCGCCCGGACTGCCACCGATGTTGGCAAAATCGGCCGCGAGGCTTTCGAGCTGCTGCTTGTAGTCGTCCCACAGCGGCAGTTGCCACGCCCGATCGCCGCTCGCCTGTCCAGCCAGCACGAGCTCGGTGCAAAGCACGTCGTCGCCCATCACGGCGCTCGCGTGTCGGCCCAGCGCCACCACACAGGCCCCGGTCAAGGTGGCGATGTCGATCATCGTGGCGGGTTTGAAGCGCGCTGCCCAGGTCAATGCGTCCGCCAGCACCAACCGCCCCTCTGCGTCCGTGTTGAGTACCTCGATCGTTTTACCCGAGAGGCTTGTGAGGATGTCGCCGGGCCGGTAGGCGTCGCCGTCGGGCATGTTCTCGACCGCGCCGACCACGCCCACGAGGTTGCACTTGAGCTTCATCGCTGCGGCCGCCTGAACGACACCAAAGACCGCCGCAGCACCGCACATGTCGAACTTCATTTCGTCCATCGCAGCCGACGGTTTGATGCTGATGCCGCCGGTGTCGAAGGTCACACCCTTGCCCACCAGCACCACAGGCTTCTCGCCCTTGGCTCCGCCGTTGTGCGAGAGCGCGATGAGCCTCGGCGGGTTTCGCGAACCGCGCGCCACGGCGAGCAGGGCGCCCATGCCGAGTTTTTTCATGCGGGTCTCGTTCAGCACGGTCACCTGCAGCGACGTGTGCGCCTTCGCCATGGCACGTGCGCGCCCGGCGAGGTAGTCGGGTGTGCAGACATTGGGGGGCGTGTTGCCGAGGTCGCGCGCCAGCGCGACGCCGGAGCAGAGCGCAGTCGCGTCCGAAACCGACCGTTTGATGGCGTCGCGGTGCGCGCGCTCGGTGCCCGCCAGACTGATGCGGGTCAGCGTCGCCGCGGGCAACGTCGTACTTTTGTGCGCCGTGAAGCGGTAGGCCGCGTCGTGCAGCGCGCACACCTCGATGTGGGCGCGGTCGGCGGCTGACAGTCGCTCGTGTTCGACGGTGGCGAGGTAGCTGACAGCGTCGCGCGCGGCGGTTTTCCCGAGCGCCTGGAATGCGTTGTACAAGCCCTGTTCGACCGCGCCGTACCCGGCGTCGGCTGCCGCCGATCTGACCAGCACCACCCGCTCGGCTTTGACGCCGGTCAGGTTGCGCAGACACACTGTCGATCCCGCTGCAGCGGGCAGGTCGCCGGCGCGTATGCACGCGCTCAACGCACCACCGGCTGCGCGGTCGACAAGCGCACTGGCGTGGGGCAGTGTGTCGCCAGACTGGATTGGCAGCAGCAGGGCGCCGGTTGAAACGGTGGTCGGATCCGCGTGGCGGGTCGTCAGGCGCATGGTGTCTCTCCAGCAGGGGTCTGCGAACAGGGGCGTGTGTGCGCGGCGTCGGCTGTTTGCGGGCGCGCGAGAATCTATCATAGTTGGACCACTGGCCAGCACGAGCCACGACCGGGACTGCGCGTCACGCCGTATGAAACTTATAGACCGTTATGTCGCCCGCGAACTGGCCAGCAGCGCGTTCGCGGTCACGCTCGTGCTGGTGTTGATCATGGCAGTGCAGGCGCTCAGCCAGGTGCTCGACGACGTGGTCGAGGACGGTCTGCCGCTGTCCACGGTGCTGAGCCTGGTGGGCGTGAACATCATCGGCCTGTTGGGCATTGTCCTGTCTCTCGGTGTGTTTCTCGGCGTGATGATCGGACTCGGTCGCCTGACGCGAGACGGTGAGGTCACGGCGATGAACGCCTGTGGCATCGGGTTAGCACGGTTGTGTCGACCGGCGCTGCTGATTGCCGTGGTGTTTTCACTGCTCTCGACTGTGTTGTCGGTGTGGTTGACGCCCTGGAGCATCCGGTTGCAGGAAACACTCACCCAATCGGTGGCCGAGCAATCGCCGCTTGCGTTTCTCCAACCCGGCACCTTCGCCGACATCGGGCCCGGTGGCGCAACCTTCTATTCCGAGCAGGTGGCCGAGGGCGGACGGCGCATCAGTGCGGTGTTCCTTCAGACGCCGTGGCGCGAATCGGGTTGGGCGGTCGAAGTGTCCCGGTTTGCGGAGTACCAGCGCGACGAAGACAGTGGCGCCGAATTCCTGGTGCTCGTCGACGGCGAGCGGCTCGAATACGACAGCGAAGGGTTGGCGCTCACGCGCTTCGAGAAACACGGTGTGCGCTTGCCGAACACCGGCGCGCGCGGCGGTTCGCTCGATGTGGCGGGCGTGCCGACCTTGCGTCTCTGGCGAGACACCGCAGCGGCGGCCCGCAGTGAATTGCACTGGCGGCTCGCGATGCCGCTCTCGGTGCTGGCGCTGACGGTGCTGGCTGTTGCCCTCAGTCACGCCAAACCCCGGCAGGGGCGTTTCGGGAACGTCCTGTATGGCTTGCTGCTGTACATCCTCTACGCCAACGCGCTGGTTGTCTTTCGCCGCCAGATGGCCGAAGGCGCACTGCCCGAGGTGTTCGCGATGTGGTGGGTCCACGTGATCCCGATCGCGATTGCGCTCTGGCTCTTCTACTGGCGCGGTCAGATCGGTTGGCGATCCGAGCGGCGGGTGGCGCTGACATGACGATCTTCGATCGCTACGTCGCACGCAATGTGTTGTTCAGCACGCTGGTGATCCTCGTTGTGCTGTTGTCACTCGACGCCCTGTTCACGGCCATCCGGGAGTTGCAGCGCGGTGACGGCCTGCGTGCCCTCGCGTTGATTGCCTGGAAGATGCCGGTCTCCGCCTACCGCTACCTGCCGGTGGCCGTGCTGCTCGGGGGCGTGGTCGGTCTGGGCACCCTGGCGATGCACAACGAGTTGGTGGTCGCGCGGGCGTCCGGTGCGTCCATATGGCGCATCTTCCTCTCGGTGTTGCACGCCGGCGTGCCCGTGGCGCTGGTTCTGGTGGTGCTCGGCGAGTTCGGTGTGCCCGGCTCGGCCATGCAGGTGCAGCGGATCAAACACGGCAACATGGATTCCGCCGTTGCGCGCCAGATCGGCGCGGGTTTTTGGGTGCGCGATGGTTCGCGGTTCATCCGGGTCGGCGGTGTCATCGATGCGAACACATTGCGTGATGTCTCGGTCTACGACGTCGAAGACGGGGACCTTCGGACGATCCGGCTGGCCTCGCGTGCGGTCTATGACGGCGTCGCATGGAGCCTGTTCGACGTGCAGTTGATTGAGCCGCAACAGACCCGAATAGCGCAATCGCGCCAGGCCTCCGAGCAACTCGATGCTCTGTTTGACATCTCCGTGTTGTCGACCCTCACGGTCGATGCACGCTGGTTGGCGTTTCGCGATCTCCAGGACAACATCCGCTACCTGGAGGCAAACGGCTTGCAGGACTCGGCGCTGACGCACGCGCTGTGGCGCAAGGTGTCCGGTCCCCTCTCGGTGGTGGTGATGTTGCTTTTGGCCGTGCCGATGGTGTTCGGCAGTGCGCGTGACACCAGCGTGGGTCAACGCGTGTTTCTCGCGAGCCTGGCGGGGCTGGGTTACATGCTGCTGAACAACGTGATCGTGAACGTCGGCCAGATCAGCGGCACACCCGCGTCGTTCAATGCCATGGCAACGCTCTGCCTCTTTGCGGTGTTTGCAACGGTGATGTTGCGACGCATCGACAACGCGGTCACGTAGCGGGCGTCTTCGGCTACGCGTCGTTCGCTGGCGGCAGGTAGCGCAACACCGTGTTGCTCGCGATGTCGTGCCACGTGCGTTTCTGCGCGTCGATGAGCGCCCACCAGAAACCGGCACCCAGGCAGGCGATCGACACGCCGGCCACCGCGAGACGCACAATGATGGTGCGCCACGACAACGCGTTTCCGTCGGCGGCGAACAGGGTGACGCGCCACGCGCGCATGCCGAGTGTCTGGCCACCGCGTCGCCAGAAGCCGCCGAAAAAAGCGACGATCACGATCACGAGCCACGTGCGAAGCAGGGCGTTCGACGGGGGTTCGCCGCCGGACACTGCGGTTGCGACACCGGTCGCAATCAGCAGTATCGAGAACAGCAAGCCGGCGTCGTAGAGCAGTGCGCCCAGACGTCGCATCAGGCCTGCGTTTTGATAGGTTGAACGCATGTGATCCGTATCCATCACTCGAACATCGCTGACGTTGTCAAGAAAATTTTACAAAAAATTCGGCAAGTGGGATTTTTCATGTCAGAATTAAGAGGAATGCGGTCAGTCGAGGGACTAGATTGCATTTTAACCCTATCAAGACCCCAAAATTTCGAGTGGCCGCACGAGCGGCAAGGAGTGAGGAACATGGCACGAATGAAGAAGACTGCTGCAAAGACAACTGCGTCAAAGAAGGCGAGTGCTGCGCGCGGCCGTCCTCGTAAGGTAGCTGCAAAGAAGAAGGCAACCGCCAAGAAAGCTGCGGCCAAAAAGGCACCTGCGAAAAAAGCACCGGCCAAGAAAGCCGCTGCCGCCTCAGGTGACAAAGCTGCCATCCGTGCACTGAAAGCCGAAGTCAAGAAGCTCAAGGCCGAGTTGGCTGCAGCGTCCAAAGCGTCAGCTCAGGCTGCAAAAGTGGCAGCGGGCATGAAGTCCATCGCCGGCATCGCGGCCAAGTTGTCCAAGGCACCTGCTGCGCGCAAGCGTCGCGCGAAGAAAGCCTGACAGCAGCAGCGTTCAAAAAAGGGGTGGCCATTGGCCACCCTTTTTTTTCTTCGGCACCTGCAGTGCGCGTCACAGACCCCAGCTATCGCGCAGGGGCAGAACGGTCACCCACTCGCCGGATTCCGCGCCGCTGCTCTCGCGGGGGAGGCAGATCAGGCAATCGGCGGCCGTCAGCGAGGTGAGCACGTGGGAATCCTGGGAGCCCGTGGAAGTGACCGTGAGACTGCCGTCGTCGGCGTTGGCCAGCGTGCCACGCTGAAACTCCAGGCGGCCAGGCTGCTTTGTCAGGCGACCGGTGACTCTGGCGCGCAAGCGGACGGGCGGTCGCGGGGCTTCGCCGGCCAACTGTGCCAGAGCGGGCCGGACAAGCTGATCAAAGGTCACCATCGCCGACACCGGGTTGCCCGGCAGACCGAAATACCACGCAGTCTTCCAGCGGCCGAACACCAGAGGTCGTCCCGGTTTGACGGCTATTTTCCAGAACGCGAGTGTGCCCTCGCGTGCCAACACGTCACGCATGTGGTCGGCGACACCGACCGATACGCCGCCGCTCGAGAGGATGACATCGCTCGTGCGCGCAGCCTCATCGAGGGCGCGGTGGATGTCGTCCGGTGTGTCGGGCACCTGACCAATGTCCACCGGCTCCGCGTGGTGCGTTCGAAGCAGGGCGGTCAATGTGGTGCGGTTGCTGTCGTAGATCTGGCCCGGGTCGAGTGGCTCGCCAGCGGAGCGCAGCTCGTCTCCGGTGGACATCACCGCGACGCGAGGTCGGCGCAACACCGGCACCCGTGACACGCCCAGTGAGGCCAACACCCCGAGTTCCGCAGCGCGGAGGCGCGTGCCCTCGGACACGGTGCAATGGCCTTGCTGAATGTCGTCGCCGATGCCACGCACGAAGTCGCCAGCGGCAGTCTGCTGGCCGTCAAACCGAATGCGGTCGCCATCGAGCCTGTCCACGACCTCCTGGACCACCACGGTGTCCAGACCGTCGGGTACCACGGCGCCGGTCATGATGCGAACCGCACCACCGGGTTCGACGCATTGGCCGTGTGGGTGACCCGCGAGCGATTGGCCGACCAGGGTCAAGGTTGTTGCGCCGCGGGTGGCTGCGTCGGCATGTCGGAACGCGTATCCGTCCATGGCCGAGTTGCGGTGTTGCGGCACCGACAGGGGGGCGAGCGCGTCCTCTGCGAGTACGCGACCGAGCGCGTCACCGAGCGCGAGTTGCTCGTGTCCGTCGATGGGCCTGATGTGTTCGGCAATGCGCGCACGGGCCTCGACAAGTGCCAGGCTGTTGTCCGTGGGGTGGGTGCAGGTTGAGGGGTCGGTCATGGCGGTGTGGCTGGCGAGCTCGTCGCATCATAGGGGGCGCACACGGCAGCTACAATAGGACCGACTGTTCGCCCGAGCCCGCCCATGGCACTGCCGTCCGACGACCTCATGATCGAGGCCTTCCTCGACCAGCTCTGGATGGAGCGCGGGTTGAGCGAGAACACCTTGAGCGCCTACCGCAGTGACCTCACCACGGCTCAGCGGTGGTTCGCCTCGCAGGGTCGGCGACTGCCGTCCGCGGACGCCGCCGACCTGCAGTCCTACCTTGCACACCTCTTCGCACGGGCGCTGGATGCGCGCAGCAGCGCGCGCAAGCTCTCGGCCATGCGACGCTACTATCGCTTCCTGGTCAGTGGCGGTCACCGCGATGACGACCCGACGTCACTGATCCAGTCGCCCAAGGTCGGCCGACGCTTGCCGCACAGCCTGAGCGAATCGGATGTGCTCGCGTTGTTGCAGGCACCGGACACCAGCACCGCACTCGGCTTGCGCGACCGAACCATGCTCGAAGTCATGTACGGCTGCGGCTTGCGGGTCTCCGAGCTGGTGACGCTCGGCATGCTGAACATCAACCCGTCTCAAGGCTTCCTGCGTGTCTGGGGCAAAGGCAGCAAGGAACGCATCGTGCCGCTCGGCGAGCACGCTCACCGGTGGCTGGCGAAGTACCTGTCGAGCGCTCGGCCCGAACTGGCCCGGGCGGACGCAGACGAGGTGGTGTTCGTGTCGGTGCGTGGTCGTGGCATGACACGGCACAACGTCTGGCACCTGATCAAGAAATACGCGAAACAGGCCGGCCTGCCTGGCGACATCTCGCCGCACACGCTGCGCCACGCCTTCGCCACTCATCTGGTCAACCACGATGCCGACCTCAGGGCGGTGCAGATGTTGCTCGGACACAGTGACCTGTCCACCACGCAGATCTACACCCAGGTGGCCCGCGCGCGATTGGTCCAGGTTCACCAGGCACACCACCCGCGGGGGTGAGTCATGAACCAAAACGCCCGCCTGCACTCAAAGCGGTATCACGAGGAACCCTGTCCATGAAACGCCTTATTGCAACGATCGCCGTGTGCGCGGCCGCGCTCACTGCCCCGGCCGTGGCCGAAGACGACACGGCCACCGCGCTGCTGCAGGAGCGTTTCCCGCAGATCACCATCGAACGCGTTCGACCGTCGCCGATGCCGGGCGTGGTCGAGGTGGTCTACGGCGGCGACCAGGTGGTCTATGTGAGCGAAGACGGCCGGTACCTGCTGAACGGCGCACTGATGGACCTGGATCAGCAAAGCAACCTCACCGAAGCGACGCAGGTCGAAATGCGCGCCTTGCTCGGGCCCCGCTGGCTGGGCCTGTTCGAGCAGCTCGGCAACGACAACTTCCTCGCCTTCGGCGGCGACGCGGCCGGGCCGCTGGCCGGTCGCACCATCACGGCGTTCACCGACGTGACCTGCCCCTGGTGCAACCGCCTTCACAACCAGATCGACGAGCTCACACAGGCCGGTGTCACGGTCAACTACATCCTGTTCGCGCGCGCCGGATTGGGGTCGGACGTGCACCAACGCCACATCAGCATCTGGTGCAGTAGCGACCCGCAACGCATGCTGACCCACGCGAAGGCCGGCGGCGCCGTGCCGCCCGCGCAGTGCGAAAACCCGGTCGATGCACACATGGGGCTGGTGCGTGCCGTGGGTGTCAATGGCACACCCACACTCGTCCTTGACAACGGCGAGCGCGTTGACGGCTTCCGCTCGGCGGCCGACCTGATCGCGATGCTCGAGGCCAACGGCCCGGTGAAGCCGGAGTACGCAACCCGCTGACACGCGGGCGTTGAGGCCGACCACCGGTTGGCCGACCTCGAGGGTGCAGGGGGCCCCGACGTCAGAGCACGTAGCTTGCGAGCTTGCGGCGATACGTGCTGACCAGGGGGTCCTGTCCGAGCACATCGAACGCAGCAATCAGGGCCTTGCGGGCAGCGTCATCGGCGTAGTCGCGGTCGCGCAGCATCAATGCCAGAAACTGATCCATCGCGTCCTGGAAACGCTCGCGGGTCATCAGCTTCACGGCGTATTGGTAGCGCTGCTCGCTGGTCGCCGTGTCGGCCTCGACTGCGGCCCCCAGATCGCCGAAGTTCAACTCGGGGTTGTCGGCGTTGGCAAAACTCATCAGGCCGCGCAGGCGCGCCACTTCGGGCTTGTCCTTGTGTGACTCTGGCAGGTGCGCGAGGATCGTCTCGACGGTCTCACTGTCACCGGCCACCATTGACGCCTGGCCGAGCGCGACCAGGATATCGCCGTTTTCGGGGTCCTCGGCCTGCGCCGCTCGCAACAGCGCGACGGCGCCCTCAACATCGCCTGCAGCCAACAAGGCATCGGCCTGCTCGGTGACTGGGCGTTCGGCTGCGGGTGGGAAGCTGATGTGCCGCTCGAGCATGGCCCGCAGCTCGCCCTCGGGCTGGGCACCCATGAACTGATCGACCGGCTGACCCTGCGAGAACAACAGCCCGGTTGGCAGGCTTCGGATGCCGATCTGGGCGCAGATGTTCTGGTTTTCGTCAGCGTTGCACTTGGCCAGGACGAAGGCGCCCTGGCCTTCGTCGGCAAGCTTCTCAAGCGCCGGCATGACCTGTTTGCAGGGCTCACACCAGTCTGCCCAGAAGTCGACCAGCACGGGCTGGGTCAGTGATCCCTCGACCACAACCTGCATGAAATTTTGTTCGTTAACTTCTACGATATGGGGCGATTCAGCCATGGGTTGTCTCAGTTGTTCGTTGTCCCCTGAGATGGGGGCGAGGCGATGCAGCACAAGCGTCCGGCGCCGAGCCCGGTATTGTCGGTCATCTGTGCATCTCCTGGCTACCGCTG
>JBCCUP010000052.1 GCA_039196715.1 Pseudomonadota bacterium | reverse complement strand
GAGACAGCAGAGGCGTCTGCAGCGTCTTTGACAGACATCCCCTGAAAGAGGATGCGCTCGACCAGAACCCGTCGACCGAGGGGTGTCAATCGGGCATTCTTGTGGGTGTTCATCCGGGCCTCTTTGGTGTGTTGGACGTAGACACCCAACAGCATCGAGCAAGGGGCTCGGATGAACAACCTACTGAAAGATCACAGCTAGGCCGCCGGGGCACCGGCGGGCCGGACTGCTCACAGCGAAAAAAAACGGTGCATTTCCCCCGCACCCGCCATTTGTGCGTTATGATTGCGGGTTCGCTGGACCAGATGCGCGCACGCGAGTGCCTGCGGCGTCGGTTCACTTCATCCAGTGTCGGATTGCACAAGCATATGGTTACGATTCGTCTGTCTCGTGGCGGAGCCAAGAAAAAGCCGTTCTACCAGGTTGTCGTGACAGACAGCCGCAACCGCCGTGATGGGCGGTACATCGAGCGCCTCGGGTACTTCAACCCCTGCGCCTCCGGCTCGGCCGAGCGCCTGAACCTCAAGATCGACCGGGTCGAGCACTGGGTCGGCCACGGCGCGCAGCTCTCTGACCGTGTGGCGAGCCTCGTCAAGGAACACCGCAAGGCCGCGGCAGGCGACGCCGCAGCCTGAGCGCTGCAGCGGCGGACCGCGTCGTGACGGCACCGCAAGACCCGGTTCGCTTCGGCAAGATCACCGGGCACTACGGGGTGCGGGGCTGGGTCAAGGTGTTCGCCTACACGCGCCCGCTCGAGAGCCTGCTCGACTACCGCGCGTGGTGGGTCATGACCACCGGGGGCTGGCTGGCGTTGGACGTCGCAGAGTGCCGACTGCACGGCAAGGGCATCATCGCGCGGATCGCGGGGGTGTCAGACCGAAACGCAGCGGAGCCCCTGTTGGGCAACGCGTTCTTCGTCCAGCGCGGCGACATGCCTGCTGCGGACGAAGACAGTTATTACTGGGCCGAACTGGTCGGTCTGGATGTGGTCAACCAGGCGGGGGAGCACCTCGGCAAGGTCGACCACTTGTTTGAAACCGGCGCCAACGATGTGATCGTGGTGCGCGGTGAGCGGGAGCGTTTGATCCCGTGGCTGCGGCCCGATGTGGTGCTGGAAGTCGACCTAGACGGCGGTCGGATGCGCGTCGACTGGGACGCCGACTTCTAGCGGTGCGGATCGACGTCGTCACGCTGTTTCCCGAGCTGGTGGCCGCCATCGGCGAGTGGGGCGTGGTCGGGCGGGCGGTGCGGGAACAGCGCCTCGGCGTGCACACGCACAACCCGCGAGACGCGGCGACGGACGTGCACCGCACGGTCGACGACCGGCCCTTTGGTGGCGGCCCCGGCATGGTGATGCAGGCCGAACCGTTGGCGGCGACGCTCGAACCGCTGAAGGCGGCGGGGTCGCACGTGGTGTACCTGAGCCCGCAGGGTCGCGTCTTCGACCAGGCGATGGCGGGTCGGTTTGCCGAACGCGACGCCATGGTGCTGGTGTGCGGTCGGTACGAGGGGATCGACGAGCGCGTCATCGATGCGTTGGTGGATGAGGAGGTGTCGGTCGGGGACTACGTGCTCTCCGGTGGCGAGCCCGCTGCGATGGTGGTGATCGACGCTGTCGCGCGCTTGCTGGAAGGCACTCTGGGGCACAGCGCTTCGGCCGAGCAGGATTCGTTCACGGACGGACTGCTCGACTGGCCGCACTACACGCGGCCGACCACGTGGCGGGGCCGTGAGGTGCCGGCGGTGTTGCGCTCGGGCGACCACGCGGCCATCGCGGCGTGGCGCCGACAGCAGGCGCTGGGCCGAACGGCCGAGCGCCGGCCGGATTTGCTCGAGCGGGTGACGCTCGGCGACGAAGACAAGGCGCTGTTGCGCGCGTACCGCGCAGCAGCGAAAACGTGATTGGGCGATCGCCTCCGCGGCGGCGCCGGGTTTACTGCGGAGCATGCAAGCATGGCCAACATCATCGATGTGTTGAATCAGGAACAACTCAAACAGGACCTGCCGACGTTCGGCCCGGGCGACACCGTGGTGGTGCAGGTGAAGGTGCGTGAGGGCGCTCGCGAGCGACTTCAGGCCTTCGAAGGTGTGGTGATCGCGAAAAAGAACCGCGGCCTCAACTCGTCCTTCACCGTGCGCAAGATCTCGCACGGCGAGGGTGTCGAGCGCGTCTTCCAGACCCACAGCCCGCTGGTTGACAGCATCACGGTCAAGCGTCGCGGCGACGTGCGTCAGGCGAAGCTGTACTACCTGCGCGACCGGCAGGGCCGCTCCGCTCGGATCAAGGAAAAGCTCGGCTGAGTCGCGGCAGCGCGCACGTGAAAGCGGCCAACAGGCCGCTTTTTTTGTGCCTGTTGCGCACGCCGACGTCCCGGCACGGGCGGCCTGGCCGGACAGTTGCCCAACACGCTTACGGCGACCGGCTTGGCGTCGACCGAGGACCCGGCGCGTGGGCGCGTCAGTCTGCACTGCCGGGGTTGCAGTTCCCGGGATCGGTCGAGACACGGTCGGGTCGACACCTCGAGCACGGGCCCGCCTCGCCGCGTACGGCTGTGCGCGCCACCGACGCTTGAAATTGCCGACCCACCCCCCACATTGGGTGCAAACCGAGAAACCACCGGACGCAGCGGCGCTGGGCGCACGGCGTCCTTGCCTGCTCCGGTGACTGACGACAGAGGTGCTCCTGCATGACAACCGACACGCCTGCCGCGGAAACGCACGAGTTTCAGACCGAGGTCAAACAGCTCCTCCAGCTGATGATCCACTCGCTGTACTCGAACAAGGAGATCTTCCTCCGCGAGCTGATTTCCAACGCGTCCGACGCCTGCGACAAGCTGCGCTTCGAGGCCTTGTCGAATGACGCGCTGTTCGACGGTGACAGCGACCTCGGCATCGACGTGGCCTTCGACAGCGAGGCCGGCACCGTGACGGTGCGTGACAACGGCATCGGCATGAACCGCGACGAGGTGATTGCCAACATCGGCACGATTGCCCGCTCGGGCACGCGACAGTTCCTCGACGCGATGACCGGTGACCAGAAGCAGGACAGCAACCTGATCGGCCAGTTCGGCGTCGGTTTCTACTCGGCGTTCGTGGTAGCCGATCACGTCGAACTCACCACCCGCCGGGCCGGGACTGATGAGGCCGTGAAGTGGGCCTCCGACGGCAGCGGTTCCTATACGCTCGAGGCGGTCGACGGCGCGGCGCGCGGCACCGAAGTGGTGTTGCACCTGCGCGACGACGACACCGAGTTCGTCAATGACTGGCGCTTGCGCTCGTTGATCAAGAAGTACAGCGATCACGTCACCTTCCCCATTCGCATGCTGGCGCAATCGTTTGACGCGACGTCCGAGGACGATGACGAAGACGCCACGCCGAGCGAGCCGACCTGGGAGACGGTGAACTCGTCCTCTGCGCTCTGGGCGCGTTCCAAGAACGAGATCGAGGACGACGAGTACAAGGCCTTCTACCAGCAGGTCTGCAACGACTACGAGGACCCGATGGCCTGGTCGCACAACCGGGTCGAGGGCAAGTACGACTACACGAGCCTGCTCTACATCCCTGCGCGGGCCCCGTTCGACCTCTACGAGCGCGAGCAGACCCAGGGCGTGCGGCTCTACGTGCAACGGGTTTTCATCATGGAAGACCCGGAAAAGCTCATGCCGCGCTACCTGCGCTTCGTGCGCGGCGTGGTCGATTCGAGCGACCTGCCGTTGAACGTCTCGCGCGAGATCCTGCAGAGCAACAAGGTGCTCGACGCCATCCGCAGCGGGTCGGTCAAGAAGGTGCTCGGCCTGCTCGACAACCTGGCCTCGGACCAGCCCGAGCAGTACGCGGCGTTCTGGGAGCAGTTCGGTCGGGCCCTGAAAGAAGGGCCGGGTGAGGATTTCGCCAACCGCGAGCAGATCGCCAAATTGCTGCGCTTCGCCTCGACGCACAGGGACACCGACACCCAGTCCGTCTCGCTCGAGGACTACATCGGGCGCATGGCCGAGGGCCAGGACAAGATCTACTACGTCACCGCCGACACCTTTGCTGCAGCCAAGAACAGCCCGCACCTCGAACTGCTGCGCAAGAAGGGCATCGAGGTGCTGCTGATGTTCGATCGCGTCGACGAGTGGCTGATGTCGCACCTGAACGAGTTCGATGGCAAGCGCTTCGTCTCGGCTGCCAAGGGCGACCTCGGGCTGGGCGACGTGGCCGACGACGACGAGAAGAAAGCGCAGGAGGCCTCTGAGGAAAACGCCAAGGGGCTGGTCGAGCGCATCAAGGCTGCACTCGGTGATCAGGTGGACGACGTCAAGGTGTCGCACCGTCTGACCAGTTCACCTGCGTGCCTGGTGCTCGGTGAGCAGGACATGGCCCTTCACATGCAGCAGCTGCTCAAGCAGGCGGGCCACGACGTGCCCTCGAGCAAACCCGTGCTCGAGATCAACCCCGAGCACGCCGTCGTGCAGCGCATGGACGCCGAGCCCGACGAGGACCGGTTTGGCGACTGGGTGAGCTTGTTGTACGACCAGGCGGTGTTGGCCGAGGGCGGTCAGCTCGAAGACGGTGCCGGTTTCGTGCGGCGCCTGAACGACATGCTGTTGTCGGGCTGACGCCGGCGCGCGCACTGCCAGGGCCAGCCTTGCGCTGGCCCTGTCCGTTTGGGGCGCCAGCGTTCAGGGCGACGTGGTGCTCGAGGCGAAGACCGTCTCGATCGCCTTGGGTTTGGCAAACAGGTGGCCCTGCGCGTAGTCGATGCCGAGCTTGCGAATCATGTGCAGGGTGTCTCGGTCTTCGACGAACTCCGCCACCGTCGGCAACCCAAGGCGCTTGCCGACCAGGTGGATCTGTTCGACGATGCTCTGGTCGACCGGGTTGCTGACCATGTCCTTGACGAAGCTACCGTCGATTTTCAGGTAGTCCACCGGCAGGTGTTTGAGGTACGTGAAGGACGACAACCCGCTGCCGAAGTCGTCCAGCGCAAAGCGGCAGCCACGGTCCCGCAGCGAGAGGATCACGTGCCGCGCGACGTCCAGGTCGACGATGGCCTCGGTCTCGGTGATCTCGAAGCACAGGCAGTTGTTCTGGAAGTCGTAGCGGTTCATCTCGCGCGAGATGAAGTCGAGCAGCGTCGGGTCGCTCAGCGACGACCCCGACAGGTTGACACCGAACTCGTAGCCGTGTTCGTGGAAGGTGTTGCCCGCGAGGGCGAGCGCGTTCTCGATGACCCAGCGATCGATCTTGCTCGTCAGGCCGTAGCGCTCGGCTGCGCCGAGGAACCGGCCCGGACTGACGGCCTGCCCGTTGGGGTCGAGCATGCGCAGCAACAACTCGTAGTGTTGCGTGCCGCGGGCCCGCACCGACGCATCGAGCGCGATGATGGGTTGGGCAAAGAGGCAGAAGCCGTCGTGCTCGAGCGCGTGGTGCAGCACGTTGACCATCTGCATGGTGCCGTGCTTGCGTGCCGGCTCGGAGTCGCCCGAGCCGTAGATGAACACATCCCAGTGGGGTGAATCCTTGGCGGTTTGACACGCCACATCCGCGCGTTGCATCAGCTCCATCGCGCTCGGCACGTCGGCGAGCACCGGTGTGAGGCCGATGCTGGCACGCACGTCGTAGCGTTTGCCGCTCCACTCGAATTTGAACGCCGACAGCTCGGAGGTGATGCGGTCGGCCACGGCCTTGGCGCGCACGATGTCGGTGTGCATCAGCAGCAGGCCGAATTCGTCGCCACCGAGTCGGCCCAGCACATCGTCGGGCTGGATGTGGCGCTGTATCAACGGCGTCAGTTGGGCCAACAGCGCGTCGCCCGCGAAGTGGCCGACGCCGTCGTTGATGAGCTTGAAATCGTCGAGGTCGATCTGCACGAGGACCTGGTCATGCCCTTCGGTCTGGACCGTGCGCAGCGCCGCCTCGAGCGTCGAGATGAACTGCTGGCGGTTGATCAACGCGGTGACCGGGTCGTGCGTTGCCTGGTGCATCAGCTGGTTGGTGATGCGGTGCTGGAGCGTGATATCACTGAGCGTGACGGCGGCGCCGATCGGTGTGCCGCCGCGGTCCAGCACGCTGCTCAGTGTGAGGTGCACGCGACGCGCGCTCTGCTGGGTGGTCGAGAGGTCCATCGCCGCTCGGGCCGGCGTCGCGGGGTCGCTGCCGGTTGCCGGCGCCGAGGCGGCTTCGAGCACGCAGTCGACCTGAACACTGGGGACCGCGCGCTTGAGGTAGCTGTGCAAGTCGAAAGGTTCGCCCGTGCTCGCGTCGCGCAGCGCGCATGCATCGACGAAGGGGCGGTCGATCGCATCGGCGAGCTCGAGGCCGATCAAGCGCTCGGCGGCCGGGTTGAGGTGGCGAATGCCGCCGTCGGTGTCGAGCGAGATGACCGCCTCGCCGATCGCGCGCAAGGTCTGCAGTGCGCGTTGTTCCTGGCTGGTTGGCAGGGCGCTGAGGCTGTCGGTGTCGAGCCCGGTGTCGAGCACCACGCTGGCGTAGCCCGTGATGCGGCCGTCGTGAAACAGCGGGCTGCCGAGAAAGCAGCAGTTGATGCGTCGGCCGTTCTGCTCGATGGCCAGGGCACGCACGACGGCGGTGCTGCGCCGACGGACCTCGTGTTCGGCGGTGTACAGCGCCTCGAGCGCGCTCGGCAGCAGCGACGCGTCCTCCTCGATGCCGTCGAGTTGGGTCTGGTCCTCGTCGTCGCAGTCGGCAAACAGGATGCGAAAGCTGTCGTTGCTCTCGAGCAGGTTGCCGTGCTCGTCGCGCAGCGCAACGGCGGCTGGCACGCAGGAGAGTCCCGTCGCGAGTCCGGGCGGGACGTTCACGGTCGGTGTGCTGGCGAGGTGGTGGAGCGCGCCGACGAGTGCGGCGGTCTCGTGCGCTGCGGCCTGGCCGCCCGGGTCGAGCTCGACGTGGTCGAAAAACGCGCTCAGCCAGCCAACCGGCCGGCGGCTCGGTGAGAGGACCGGGACGCTCACGCCGGCGACCGCGCCGCTGGCGGCAATCTGGGTCACCGAGGGCAGCGGCGCGCGGTCGGCGTTGTACACGCGCGTTTCGTTTGACGGCGGCGGCAGGGTGAAATTCAGCGTGGCGTGCGTGTCGCCGGTTGCTTGCCAGGCCGCCTTCAGCGCGCACTCCAGGCCGTCGTCACTGATGTGGATGCACACCAGTCGCGCGCCGGTGCGTACGCTCAAGGCGTGGCAGAGGCCGGTCCACTGGCCAAGCGGGCGGTTGGGGAGGTCGGTGTCCGTGTCTGTTGTGGTGGGCGCGGCCGCGGCGGTCTTGCGGCGGAGCAGCACGGCCAGCAGAGCGCCTACGCCAATGCCGACACCCAGCGCCGTGGCGATGCCCGGGTCGCGCAACGCGGTCAGCAGGGCGTCGGCGGTGGCGGCGTCTGCAGCGGTGGCGGTGGTGGGCAGCGCGGCGGCCACGGCAGCGGAGAGCGGGCCAACGGAAGAGCGTTCAGTGGACAAGGCGGGCGCGGCTCCGTGCGTGACGCGCCCAACCACCGTACGCGGGCGGCGCGCCATTTCTAAGCGGGAACGTCAGGCAAGATCGGTCGCGACAAGGCTGGGCTGGCGTGCCACATTTTTGGCTCGAATGCCTGGCGCGGCTGCTCTATAATTGCGCGGGGATTTGCCCGATTGCAGGGCTCGCAGGATACCGGATTTGACCAGCCTGGTCACCCGTCGAGGGGCTTGGCGGGTGAGCGGGTCCGCTTGCGGCCGTGCAGTTGAAGCCCGGCGTCGCCCGCGCCTGGGCGCATCCGTTTTTGTCGGTGGCGCAGCCTGTCCTGCTTCACGGCGCGCGTCTTTGATATCCGAACTGGAACCTCACAATGAAGAAAACCATGCTTGCATTGGCAGCGGCGGCGCTGATTTCAGCGGGCACAGTGATGGCGGCCGATCCAGTGGCTGGCAAGACCAAATTCGAAACGTGTTTGGGGTGCCATGGCATCAACAAGTGGGTGAACGCCTACCCGACCTTCCTGGTGCCCAAGCTGGCTGGTCAGCATGCCGACTACCTCGTTGCTGCGCTCAAGGCCTACCGCGAGAGGGACCGCCCCCATGCGACGATGCACGCCAATGCTGCTCAACTGAGCGATGAGGACATCGCCGACATTGCGGCGTTCTTGTCTGAACTGAAACCCTAAGTTGAGCGCACTCCTATGAAGATTTTCACCTCTCTTTCAGTGGCTGCGCTGCTCGTCACCGGCGGGCCGGTGTTCGCCACCGGGGACGTCGTGCGTGGGCAGGAATTGTCCACGACCTGTGCGGCTTGCCACGGCGCCGATGGCAACAGCGTGATTCCGACGAACCCGAAACTGGCCGGCCAGTACGACAGTTACCTGGTGCACGCGCTCAAGAGTTACCGAAGCGGGGCGCGCGACAATGCGCTGATGAGCGGGTTTGCCGCGAACCTCAGCGATCAGGACATCGCCGATCTCGCGGCGTACTTCGCCTCGCAAACCCCGTCGGTGGGTGTGGTGCAGCGCGGCAACTGACGCGCGCCCACCACGTCGCAAAGGCCGCATCACGCGGCCTTTTGTCGTTTTTGTCAGTGTGGGAGCTGTTCGGGTGGGGGCGGCATCTGCAAGTGGAATCCGCGCTCGTTCAGGCTGGTGATGACGCTGCGGGCGTCTTCCTGCGCCAACGTGCGCTCGGGGTGCAGGTCGAACTGCAGCACGAGCTCCAGGGTGCCAAGTTGTTCCAGCAAGGCAGAAGGGACTGCATCGAACACGCCCTTGGTCGCGACATAGAGGTAGCAGTCGGGCTTGAGCCCGCCCTTGTAGACGAAGCAGTCCATCGACGCCATCAGTGGTTGTAGAGGTAGCTCTTGCCGAATCGCGCCTTGTAGCGGTCTGCGAGGTCGGCGGGCGCCGAGTTCTGGACGTAGTCGAGTGCGAGCAGCGCATCGCGCCACTGTTGGCACTTGGGGAAGTCAGCGAGCGACTCGCGTGCGTGCAGCGGCTCGGTGATGGCCTGGCGAACAAACACGGGCGCGAACGCCGTGTCGGCGAGTGAGAACACCGAGCCGTTGAAGTAGGGCCCGCCAGAGAGCTGACCCTCGAGGTGGGTCAGCATGCCGTCGCGCTCGTCCATCACCGCGAGGTAGCTGGCCTCGTCCTGCGCGATCACCGAGCGGTAGCCAACGCCGATCAGGTTCGAGGCAAACTCGATCCACGCGCGGTTGTGGGCGCGACGCAGCGGCTCCTCGGGGTGCAGCGGCGCACCGTGGGTCTCGTCGATGTACTCGTTGATCGCCGCGGACTCGAACAGCACGGCGTCGTCCACGCGGAGCAGGGGGACCTTGCCCAGGGGCGATATCGCCAGAAACCAGTCCGGTGGATTGTCGAGGTCGATGTACGTAATCTCGTGGGCCACGTCCTTCTTGAGCAGCGTGATCACGGAGCGCTGAACAAAGGGGCAGAGGTCGAAACTGACAAGTTCCATGTGGGGCCTTGAGGTGACGTCGTTGGGCGCAGATGCTACACCAAAAGCCGAAGTCAGGCTCGACCGCTGGTTGTGGGCCGCGCGGCTGTTCAAGACCCGTGGCCTGGCCCAGGCGGCGGTGCGCGGAGGCCATGTACACGTCGACGGCGAGCGGGCAAAACCCGCGCGCGCGGTGCGCGTCGGCCAGCGGATCTCGGTGCAAAAGGGCGAGGAGCACATCGAGCTGGATGTGCGCGATCTGGCGGACCGGCGCGGCTCGGCGACCGCGGCTGCGACCCTGTACCTGGAGACCGAGGCGAGCCTGGCTGCCCGCGAAGCGGCGCGCGAGGCGCGACGCCTGCGGCGGTTGCGCGGGCTCGAGCCGGCCGAGGGCGGGCGGCCTGACCGGCGCGAACGTCGCGCGCGCCAACAGCTGCGCGACCGCGGAACCGACGGATGACAGAGCGTGAATCGGCGTGGGCGCCGCGCGGCACCGTGGCCCGTGTGCCATCGCGGTGCGTGATCCCCTGGCACGATACCTGCGCTTCTGTCGTGTAGAGGGCTGTGGCGAATCGCCATAACCCTGTTAAATCAGGATGTTATCGTGAGTGGGGTTCAGTCGACCGCACTGATTTAGTGCGTCCAGCGTTTTTATTGCACCAAAAGAGGGCATATTTGTGACTGAGATACCGGCTGCCGCAGCCGACACCTTCTTTCTGTTGATGGGCGCCTGCATGGTGCTGGCCATGCACGCCGGGTTTGCGTTCCTCGAAGTCGGAACAGTGCGTGAAAAGAACCAGGTCAATGCGCTGTCGAAGATCTTCAGCGATTTCGGCGTCAGCACACTCGCGTATTTCTTCATCGGTTACCAGGTCGCCTACGGTGAGCACTTCTTCGGCTCGGCCACCGAGCTCACCGAGAGAAGCGGCTACGAGATGATGAAGTTCTTCTTTCTCGCCACCTTTGCCGCCGCCATCCCGGCGATCATCTCCGGTGGCATCGCCGAGCGCGCGCGCTTCACGCCGCAACTGATCGCGTCCTTCGCCCTGGTTGCGCTCTGCTACCCGCTGTTCGAAGGCATGGTCTGGGGTGACACCTTCGGCTTTCAGAGTTGGGTCGAGCGCATCGCCGGTGCGGGCTTTCACGATTTCGCCGGCTCAGTGGTTGTGCACGGCTTCGGCGGTTGGGTGGCACTGGTGGCGGTTCTGTTGCTCGGTGCGCGGCGGGGGCGCTACACCGCGGATGGCGGGCTGATGCTCGCACACCCGCCGTCGAGCATCCCGTTTCTCGCGCTCGGCTCCTGGGTGTTGACCGTCGGCTGGTTTGGCTTCAACGTCATGTCCGCACAGTCGGTCGAGGGCATCAGCGGCCTGGTCGCGCTCAACTCGCTCATGGCCATGGTCGGCGGTTTGCTTGTGGCCTTGCTCGTGGGCAAGAACGACCCCGGTTTTCTGCACAACGGCCCGCTCGCCGGCCTCGTTGCGGTGTGTGCCGGGTCCGATGTGATGCACCCGATTGGTGCATTGGTGGTGGGCGGGGCGGCAGGCGGCCTGTTTGTCTGGACGTTCACGCTCGCACAGAACCGCTTCAAGATCGACGACGTGCTCGGTGTCTGGCCCTTGCACGGTCTTTGCGGTGTCTGGGGCGGGATCGCCTGCGGTATCTTTGGCGCTGAGGCTCTGGGTGGGCTCGGCGGGGTGTCGATCGTCGCGCAGCTGATCGGCACCGTCACCGGTGTCCTGATCGCGGTGCTCGCGGGGCTTGCGGTCTACGGCGTGCTCAAGCAGGTTATGGGCTTGCGCTTGAGCGACGAGGAAGAGTACGAGGGCGCTGATCTCAGCATCCACAAGATTTCGGCGACGCCGCGCTGAGCGCGGCGGCATGACAGGAGTTGAAACAGCATGAAACGCATCACGGCCATCATCAAACCCTTCAAACTCGAGGATGTGCGCGAGGCGCTCTCGAAAGTGGGCGTGAACGGCATGACGGTGATCGAAGTCAAGGGCTTCGGGCGGCAGAAAGGCCACACCGAACTGTACCGCGGCGCAGAGTACGTGGTTGACTTCCTGCCGAAGGTGAAGCTCGAAGTGGCGGTGCAGGACGAAGACGTCGACAGCTGCATCGAGGCCATCTTGTCCGCGTCGCAGACCGGCAAGATCGGCGACGGCAAGATCTTCGTCGAAGAACTCGAGCGCGTCATCCGCATCCGCACCGGAGAAGAGGGCACCGAAGCCCTCTGACCCGTTTGCAGCGCGCTGCGCGCGCGCGACGGCCGGTGGCTCGGTCGCGCCGCGCGCATTCGCGTCGACCCGACGGCTGCAAGCCGCAAGGGTGCTAGAATATCGGGGTACTCAACCGCGTTTCAGCGGTGCCCGCCATCCCCCTTTTCGGTCCAACACACCCGTGATCAAACGCCTGATCGGCAAGATACTCAAGCGTCGCCCCGGCGCCTCAGCGGTCGCCAAAGACCCGGTGATCGTACCGCGAGACCAGCACGGCATCTCGCGCAAGAACCTCTCACCCAACGCGCTCAAGGTGCTCTACCGACTGCGTGACCAGGGTTACGACGCCTATCTCGTCGGCGGGTGCATCCGCGACCTGCTGCTCGGCCTGCAACCGAAGGATTTCGACGTCGCCACGAACGCGAGCCCGGACGACGTGCGTGGCACCTTCCGCAACTGCCGCCTGGTCGGTCGGCGGTTTCGCCTGGCACACATTCTGTTCGGGCGCGAGGTCATCGAAGTCGCGACCTTCAGAGCCAATCACAACCCGGACACGGCGGTCGACGACTCGGGTCGGGTGCTGCGCGACAACGTCTTCGGCACCATCGAAGACGACGCGATCCGTCGTGACTTCAGCATCAACGCGCTCTACTACGACGTTGGGCAGTTCGCCGTGATCGACTACGTCGGGGGAATGCAGGACATCGAAGCGCGGCAGATCCGCCTGCTTGGCGACCCCGAAACGCGGTACCGCGAAGACCCGGTGCGTGCGCTGCGGGCCTGTCGGTTCGCGGCCAAGCTCGGCTTCGATATCGAAGCTGCGACGGCGGCCCCGTTGGCCCAAACCGGGGCATTGCTGGGCGATATCCCGCCCGCGCGCTTGTTCGAGGAAGTGTTGAAACTGTTTCAAAGCGGCCACGCCGTGTCCTCGCTCGCGCGCCTGCGTGAGCACGGTCTGCTGCGCTTCGTCTTTCCGTCGGTGGACGCCCGGTTGCAGGCCAACGACGCCGTGGCCACGGCGCTGTTCGAGCGCGCGCTTCAAAATACCGACCTGCGGGTGCGGGAAGACAAGCCGATCACACCGGCGTTCTTGTATGCCGCGCTGCTCTGGCCTGACGTGCAGGCCGCCTACACCGCGTTGATTGCGTCTGCCTCGCTGCCGCCGATCCCAGCGATGCACCAGGCGACGGACGACGTGTTGGCCAAGCAACTGCGCATCACCGCCTTGCCCAAGCGTTTCTCTGCCGTGGTGCGCGAAATCTGGACATTGCAGCCTCGGCTCGAGCGCTACAAGGGCAAGCGCGCCGTGAAGGCGATGGAGAGCGCGCGCTTTCGGGCCGGATACGATCTGCTCTGCCTGCGTGCGGATGCTGGCGAACCGTTGGCAGACCTCGCGACCTGGTGGACGGACATGCAGCAGGGCGAGGACGCCGAGCGCGCGCGTCAGGTGCGCGAGGAGACCGCCGCTGAGCAACGTCGCGAGGGCCGTCGGCAGTCGCGTCGTGGTGGACGGCGCCGCGGTGGCAACAACCGGCGCCGTGGCGGAGGGCGTGCTGGCGCGGCCGGGTGAGCGGCGTGGTGCGCGCGTGCATCGCGCTCGGCAGCAACCTCGACAACCCGCGTGCACAGGTCGAACGCGCGATCGACACCCTGCGCCGCCGTGCGGACATCGAGGTGGTGGCGGTCTCGCGGCTCTACGGCAGCGCGCCGGTGGGGCCGGCGCAGCCGGACTACGTCAACGCGGCGCTGGCGGCCGACACCGCTCTGGCACCGCTCGAGCTGCTGGATCTGCTCCAAAGCATCGAACAACAGCAGTTGCGACGCCGTGACGGTGCGCGCTGGGGGCCGCGCACACTCGACCTCGACCTGCTGCTCTACGGCGACGATGTCATCGACGTCCCGCGCTTGACCGTGCCGCACCCGCGCCTGGCCGAGCGCGCCTTTGTGTTGCGTCCGTTGTCCGACGTTTGTCCCGCGTGCGTGATCCCGGGGCTGGGCGTGTCGGTTGCCGAACAACGGCGGGCGCTGCCGGTAGACGACGACACCGTGTGGTTGCTCGACTGAGTCGCGCTCGGTCGGGGTGTTGCAGCCGCTGAGCGCAGCGGACCGTCGCAAACCCGTGACAACCGGCTCGAGTGCCGAGCGGCGGGTTTTTCCGGCGCGCCCTCGGCGGTGCTGCGGCACGCTGTGTGTCCCAATCAACCAGGGACAACACCCATGAAAACACGCTTGTATTCCCTCGCTGCGCTGCTGTTCGCCGGCGTGCTCTCCGTGGCGCAGGCCGCCTCGGTCAACATCAACACGGCGACGGCGGCCCAACTCGCCGAGGCCTTGAACGGCATCGGTGACGCCAGGGCCGAAGCCATCGTCGCCTTCCGCGAAACGCACGGTGCCTTCCTGTCAGTCGACGACCTGACACTGGTCGACGGTATCGGCGAGGCCCTGCTGGAGCGCAACCGCACGCGGCTGATTCTCGAGTGAGGTGACGCGGGTCGGCCCGAACCGACCCGCCGACCGCGGCTGGGGCCTCGCGTCCCGTCGGGCACTGCCCTCTGGCACGGTGCGCGCGGTGCTGGCACGGCCAGACACGGCAAGTCTGTGGCGCTATGCTCAACGGATGAGCACGCCCCTGCCAACGACCGTGTGCGCGCCCCATGCCGCAACCCACTGACCCCGCCGTCGAGGTCGGCGCCGGACGGCGTGCCAGTGGCTGGCAACGCGCCGACCCGGCCCGGTTGCGTCTGTTCGCGGTCGCGCTGCTGGTCGGGGTGGTGGTGGCCTGTTCAACCGCGCTGCTGATCGCGGGCATTGCCTGGGTTCAGATCGCGTTGTTCGGCCACGGCGAGGAGCGCGATTTTGCCTCTCACGTGGCGGGCCTGCCGGCGTGGCGCGTCGTGCTGGCGCCTGTGCTGGGTGGCCTCGTGGTGGGCATCCTGATCTACGGTCTGCCCGGCCGTCGGTACCACGGCATCGCCGACGTCATGGAGGCGTGCGCCTTCCGCGGGGGACGTATGGACGTGCGATCCGGGGTCGGTGCCGCCACAGCGGCCGTGGTGTCACTGGGTGCCGGCGCCTCGGTGGGGCGAGAGGGTCCGGCCGTGCACATCGGTGCGTCGTTGGCCGCCTGGGTTGCCGACCGACTCGGGCTCAGCCGCAGCCACTCGTTGACGCTGCTCGGCTGTGGCGCCGCCGCGGCCGTCACGGCCTCCTTCAATGCGCCGATCGCAGGCGTTCTCTTTGCCCTCGAAGTGGTTGTCGGATACTACACACTACGCGTCTTTGCGCCGATCGTGGTCGCGTCGATGGGGGCATTGGTGGTGACGCAGCAGTTGCAGGAACACGGTGATTTCGTGTTCAGCGTGCCACCCTTGTCACTGGAGTCGCTGTGGGAGCTGCCGGCCTTCGCCGTGCTCGGGGTGGCGTCTGCGGCCTGCGCAGTCGTGCTGGTGCTCGGTGTGCAGCGCGTGCAGGCCGTGCACGGCGCTGTGTGCGTGCCGCTCTGGTTGCGCCCGGCGCTCGGCGGGCTGCTGGTTGGCCTGATCGGTCTGCAGGTGCCTTACGCGCTCGGTGTCGGCTACCAGACCACCGACCTCGCCTTGCAGGGCACCCTGGTGGCGCAGTCCGGGCTGCTCGTCGTCGTCATCCTCGCGGCCAAGCTTGCTGCCACCGTGGTCTCGCTTGGATCCGGCTTCGCCGGCGGGGTGTTCAGCCCCGCCCTGGTGCTCGGGGCGGTGCTCGGCACGGGCGTCGGCGGGGTGTTCAACGGCTGGGTGCCCGGCGGGGTATCGAGCGAGCCCGTCTACGCCATCGTCGGCATGGCGGCCGTGGCGTCAGCCACCCTCGGCGCACCGATCTCGACCATCCTGATCGTGTTCGAGCTGACGGGTAACTACAGCATTGTCGCGGCCGTGATGCTCGCGTCGGCGGTCGCGAGCAGTTGCATGGGCTTCGCGCCGTTCACCTCCTTCTTCCGTTGGCAGCTCCAGCGGCGCGGCGTCAACATCGTCGCCGGGCGTGATCAGAGCCTGTTGCGGACCGAGACCATCGATGCCCTGGTGTCGGACAGCTACTGCCTGATCGGCGAGCACGACTCGCTGTTGCAGGTACAGATCAAGGTGGGCGCCTGCCGCCGGCACGCGGTCGTGATGACGGACAACACGCAGCGCTTCATCGGCAGCGCGGTGTTGCGTGATCTGATGCGCCACGACGCTGCCGGTGAGCCCCTGCCGGTGATCGACCAGCTGCGCGACAGCCGTGCGTCGTTGCGCCCGGGGACCAGCCTCAGTGGCGCACTCGACGCGCTGGTGTCGAGTGCCAGTGAGTTCCTGCCGGTGGTGGTGACCGATGACGCCGGCGACCTGAGGGTCCTCGGCGTCGTCTGGTACAACGATGTCCTCGCGCGCAACAACGCGCTGCTCAAGCAGGCGCGCGCGGAGGAGTTCGGCGTCAACTGACGTCGGTCACTCGGCCGGCGTGTCGTGGATCTGGCCGTCGACCCCGAAGTAGCGTGCGCCGCCGTCGGTGTAGAAGGTTTCGGCGCCCGCCTCGCGCAAGGCGGCGACCAGGGCCGGGACCGGCTTGCCTTCGGCTTCGAGTCGCGCTGCAAAGCGCGCAGGCCCGATGCGGTCGAGCATCTCGAACGGACCCAACGCCCAGTTGAAACCCCAGCGCATGGCGCGGTCGACGTTGACGATGTCATCGGCGATTTCCGGCACCAGGTTGGCGGCGTAGGCCAGCGTGCCACCCATCTGCCGCCAGACGAATTCGCCCTCGTGCGACCCGTCGAACAGGGCACCACCGAGGTCCTGCAGCGGTTCGGCCAGCGCCACTTCGCGCTTGGCACGCCAGGCACCGTCGCCGAGGTCGTAGGTTTCCATCGTGCGGTTGCCGTCGGCGTCCTTCTGCATGCGGTAGAAGCCGCCACCGCTCTTGCGGCCGAGCTGACCGGCGTCGAACAGGGCCTGTTCTTCCGGCGGCAGGGTGGCGTAGCTGTGGCCGACGTCGCCGTCGGGCAGGTTGGCGCGCAGGTTCTCGGCGACCAGGGCCATGACGTCGAGGCCGATCAGATCGACCAGTCCGTAGAGTCCGGTCGGTGGGAAGCCCATCGGCTTCGACATCAGCGCGTCGACTGTTTCCTGGTCGAGGCCGTTGGCCCGCATGTCGCGTGCGATGTGCAGCCCGGCGAGCATCCAGTAGCAGCCGATGCGGTTGCCGATGAAGTTCACGGTGTCCTTCGCGTAGACCACCCCCTTGCCGAGCCGGTTGCCACAGAACGCCGCGACGCGCTCGGTCAGCTCGGGGCCGGCCTGGTCGGACGGTACGAACTCGAGCAAGCGCATGATGTGCGGTGGATTGAAGAAGTGGGTCACGGCCATGTCGCTCTGCAGCCGCGACGGCATGCCTTCGAGAATGTCGCGCAGCGGAATGCCCGAGGTGTTGGTCGTGACCAGCGAACCGTCCTTGCGCGCCGCCTCCACACGGGCGAAGAAGTCGCGCTTGATCTGCAGGTTTTCGACGATCGCCTCGCACACCCAGTCGGCGTTGGCGATGTGCTGTTCCAGGTCGTCGATGCTGCCGGCGGTCAAGCGTGCGAAGTGCTCTTCGGCGAGGGCCGGGCGCTTGCCGGCGCCGAGCCGGTCGATGCCCGCTTGCGCGGTCTCGGTGCTGAGGTCCAGCAGCGCGACCTCGCAACCTGCTGCTGCACAAATGCCGGCAATGCCAGCGCCCATGGTGCCGGCGCCGACCACGACGACCGAGTTGATGTCAGACATGCGGGGTCTCCGGGGGTGTTCAAAACCGCCATTTTGCGGGTGGCAATTGTGTGCTGCAAGCGCCAGCGTCCGCGGTGGGCGTCGCGGCGGTGCACGTGGATCGACCGAAGCCCGCGGTAGACTGTGCGCTGACCCGACAGACACCGACGCCATGACCCCAGAGCGCTTTGCGCGTTTGCGTGCCGTGCTGGACCGCCGGCAACCCGACCTGACCGTGCTGGCCGATTTCGTCCACAAACCCCACAACATCTCGGCCATCATCCGCAGTTGCGACGCCTTTGGTGTCGCCGAGGTGCACCTGGCCATGGCCGAGAGCGACCGGACCCGGTTTCGCGCGTCGCGCGGCGCCGCCCAGGGCGCCGAAAAATGGGTCGACGTGAGCCTGCACGCCGACATGCACGACGCCGTGGCCGATTTCCAGACGCGCGGTTTTCAGGTGTGCGCCGCACACCTGTCATCGCGGGCGGTGCCGTACCGCGACATCGACTTCACTCGGCCCACGGCCGTGCTGCTGGGTGCCGAGCGCGACGGGGTGAGCACACGCATCGCAGAGCAGGTGGACCACCATATCGTCGTGCCCATGGTCGGTATGGTGGAGTCGTTCAACGTGTCTGTGGCGGCGGCGATCATCCTCAGCGAGGCGCACAATCAGCGCCAAGCGGCCGGGTTGTACGATGCGCCGCGGCTCGATCCGGCGCGGTACGAGCGCACCTTGTTCCGCTGGGCACACCCCAAGGTGGCGACGCGTCTCGACGCACAGGGCGAGCCCTACCCGGCACTGAATGCGGTAGGCGATATCGCCTGAGTTCTTTCGGCATCGGCACCCGGCGGTGCCCGCAGCAAGGAGTGACATACGATGACTGGACGCCGTCGAGCCGCGTGGGCGATCGGGTTGGTGTGTCCGCTGTTGGCGCTCGCCGCCGACGTCGGGCCGCGGCCGCTGTTTCTCGTGGATCAACTCGAGCCGGGTCCGCTCAAAGACACCTTGATGGCCTGTGCCCAGCGATCCGGTGCGGCCCACGCGCTTCTCCATCGGGCACCGCGGTGCGCCCTTGCAGTTTCCGGAACACACCCGGGAGTCCTATCGAGCGGCGGCGCGTATGGGGGCCGGTGTGCTCGAGTGCGATGTGACCTTCACCGCTGACCACGAGCTCGTGTGCCGACATGCCCAGAACGACTTGCACACCACGACTGACATTCTGGTGTCACCGCTCGCTGCGCGTTGCATCGAGCCGTTTTCGCCGGCGGACGGTGACACCCCGGCAGGGGCGCAGTGCCGCACCAGCGAGCTCAGCCTCGCCGAGTTTCGGACGCTCACCGGCAAGATGGACGCGGCCGACCGCCGCGCCACCGACGTGCATGCCTACCTCGGCGGCACGGCCGGGTTTCGCACCGACCTTTACGCGGCTGACGGCGGCACGCTGATGACCCACGCTGAGTCGATCGCCCTGTTCGAGGAACTCGATGTGGTGATGACGCCGGAGCTGAAAACCCCGGCGGTGGCAATGCCGCACGACGGCTTCAGCCAGGTCGACTATGCCCAGAAACTCATCGACGAGTACAAGCAGGCCGGTATCGACCCGGTGAGGGTGTGGCCGCAATCCTTCAACCTCGACGATGTGCTGTATTGGATTCGGGTGGAGCCGGACTTCGGCGCCCAGGCGATCTACCTCGACGGGCGCTACCGCGAGCGCGGCTTCGACCCTGCGCACCCGGCCCGGTTGACACCGACGATGCGCGAGCTGAAGGCCCTGGGCGTGCGCACGCTGGCGCCACCGCTCTGGGTGCTGCTCGACGTGGACGGGGAGCGGATGGTGCCATCCGCCTACGCGCGCGCCGCGACCGAGGCCGGTCTCCGACTGATCACCTGGACACTGGAACGCTCGGGCCCGTTGCGCGGCGGTGGCGGGTGGTACTACCAGAGTGTGGCGCCGCTCATCCAACGCGACAGCGACCTGCTCGCGGTGCTCGATGTGTTGGCGCAGGACGTCGGGGTGGCCGGGGTGTTCAGCGACTGGCCCGCGACCGTCAGCTACTACGCGAGTTGCCTCGGTCTCGAGTGACGCGCGCGGCCTGCACGGAAGCGGTCTGCGGGCGGCTCACGTTGGCGCTGGGTCTCACGGTCGTGTCGTGGCCATCGACGGGCCTGGTTCGCGTCGGTCGGTTTGTGGGATGCTGTGACGCCTTTCGGCCGGGTCACGGTGGCCATGCAGATCATCAACACGGCCAACGCCGAACACTATCGGTGGGGCGACGGTGCCGACGGCTGGCACCTGGTCAACTCGCCGGAACTCAGTGTCATTGAGGAGCGGCTCCCACCCGGCGGTCGCGAGGTGCGCCATGCGCACGTGACGGCGCAACAGTTTTTCTACGTGCTCGACGGCGAAGCGGAACTCGAGGTTGACGGTACGGTGCTCCGAGTGCTCGCGGGCAGCGGCTGTCAGGTGCCGGCCGGGGTGCCGCACCAGCTCCTCAACCCCACCGACGCGGTGGTGCGTTTTCTGGTGGTGTCGCAACCGCACAGCCACGGCGACCGGGTGCCCGCCTGATCGGCTGCGGACAACGGCAACCCGTTCGATGCCCAGGGCAGGGGATGGCCCTGCCCCGGGGGGCGGTCAGCGCGTCCGCGTGACCACGATCCGACTGCTCGGGTTGAGAAAGCGATGCCGTTCGGTCAGGGCCGAGGTTGGCAAACCGAACTCGGAGCTGGCTGAAGTCACCACACCGGCGTGAATCCGCACCCGGTCCAGGGTGTCGTCACGCGCCGCGTTGAAGCCCTCGCCACCGAAGTCCGGGCCCGGCAGCGTGGCCGCGGTCTCGCTGTTGGCCTCGGTGCCGGCGTCCCAGGTGGGGCCACTGATCACGCGACGGTCGCCGACGCCCATGCCGCTCAAGTCGAACGCGTTTGTGCCGGTGATGGCGTCGTTCGTGTGCACGAGCATGCTCACCACACTCAGCTTGAGGTCGCCGAGGTCCGCGGTGGGGACATCGAGGTTCAGTGCCGACGAACGTGACAAAGGCGGCAGGGGACCTGCGGTGCTGGTGGACGCGATGAACGCGGCGTTCGCCGCTGCGTCACCGAGCACGCCGCTGTTGTCGCCGGCCTCCGCCAGGCGCTCAAACGCACCGTTCGCAGTTTCGCCGTCCACAAAGGCGGTGTAACCGCTGCGGTGCAGCATGACGGCCACCGGGGAGAACGGTTGCGCGTAGGTCAGGTTGGTGATGGACACGCTGAACTGCGCGTCGATCGGTGCCGGCTCGGGATCCGATACGGTCGGGTCGTTGTCGCTGCACGCAATCAGCGTGGCGCTCGCCAGTGATGCGAGCAACAGTCTGTTGATGGGTTTCATCTGCTCACCCCCGCTCAGTTGACAGTGATGGTCATGCGCGCAACGGGGTTCAGCCACCGGTGCACGGCCGCGTCGAGGTCGCTCTGACCGCCCGACGGGTCGGCGTCACCGAGTGCGTTGCGGTGGATGTGAACGGCGCCCTCGGCACCCGTGTCCGGCACGATGCCGCCGCTGGCGGAGATCGCGACACCGGTCGCGCCCGTGCCAAGTGCCGCTTGTGTCGGCGGCGGTGTGGCCATCCCCGGCACGCCCGTGGCGCCGAGTGCGACGCCGCCGGGCCCGGTCAGCGTGGTGTTGCCGCTGTTGATCTCGTCGTTCGCCTCGGTGCCGGAATCGTAGGCATTGAGGTTGACCGTGTAGGTGCCGGGTGTGGTCGGGATCGGCCAGCCGTCCAGACCGGCGAAGGCGTCGTTGGTGGGCACCAGCATGGTCGCGAGTGACAGGTAAGGGTGTCCGTTGGTTTCGAAGGTGTAGTCGGCGCTGGTGCTTGCGGGTGCCAGCAGGCCGCCAAACGTCTGGTTGCGTTGTGCCGTCGGGAAGTTCGTATCGAGCGCATTGGCACTGACCGACGTGTCACCGCCCTCGGCGATGGCGGTGAGCCCGGCAGAGGCGGGTGTGCCGGCTTCGAAGAGGTCGACGGCACCGGTGTGGGCGATCAGCAGTCGAGGTGTAAAGTACATGCCTTGGGTCAGGTTTGTAATACTGACCGTGATCTCGGCAGCGTGTGCTGTACCGCCGAGCAGGGCGGCGGCGAGTAGGCTTCGGGACAGGGTGCTCTGGGTCATGGCGTCTCTCACTGACACGGATGGGTGTTGGCTTTTGCCGTTCGCGGCGGACGAAGGGCGTCCGCTCGTGGCAGGGGTGTGTGATGGTTAAGCCAAGACTTGGTTTCGATTTTTTTTGCTTCTACGTGGTCGTGCTGATGCGCAAAAACCGTTACGTGGAGGTACGTACCAAGATAGCCATACCTGTAATAAAGTAGTCTGGTCTAGCTCGGCTTTTAAAGGCTGACACTGCACGGTGGCGGTGTTCGGTGACTGGCGAGGTGACGCGCGTGGAAACGGCCGCTCGGTTTCGGGGCGGTGCGCTCCGGTCTCGGTGCGCGGTCGTGACAAGCGGCTGCCAGCCGTGATCTCGAACGTGATTTGCTGTTCACGTTCATCGATCACGCACAGCCTCATCGACCGCGGTAGCCGCCGGCCTCACAGCACCAACCTTTGAGGGCAGCGGTGTCGCCGTCCGGCCGTGGCGTGGGTCGGGGTCGCTCGAAAGACCGCCACGCGGCGGTGGCTGAACTGCCTTCTGCGGATGTGAGCGGCTGGCATGGCTGGCGAGGCGCGCTGTGTTGTCACCAACGGCCCCGCTTGTGAGCGCGAGACACGTCGGTGTCTTCCCCGGAAATACGTCGCGGAATGCAGTCCTGCGTTATATTGATGCAATAATGCAGCAGATAAACTGGGACAACCTACGCTTCGTCTTGTCCGTGGCGAAACAGGGCAGTGTGGCGGCCGCGGCGCGTGAATTGGGCGTGAACCGGTCTACCGTGCTTCGGCGCATTGCGACCTTCCAGGCCGACCTCAACTGCCGGCTGTTCGAGCAGAGCAGCTCCGGCTACGCACTCACGCCACAAGCCGAGCGGATGGTGTTGGCGGCACGCGAGGTGGAAAACACCCTCTACGACATGCAGCGCGACGTGGCAGGCAGTGAACTGCGGCTCGAGGGCGAGTTGCGGGTCACGACCACCGAGAGCTTCATGCTCGCCGTGCTCGGTCCTGTGTTGGCGGGGTTTCAGTCCGCGCATCCGAAGATCGTGGTGGATGTGTTGATTTCGAACAACGTCTTCGACCTCAACCGCCGCGATGCGGACGTTGCGATACGGCCGACCGGCACACCTGACGCGGGCCTCATCGGCAAACGCTTGTGTGACATCCCCTTCGCCGTGTACGCGGCGCGCGACCAGGCGCGCTCGTTGAAAGCGCAAGTCTGGCAGAATCAAAGCTGGGTCGGGATGGACAGCAGCCTGCGCGCCACGCCGCCCGGAGTGTGGTTCGACGCCAACATTCCGGCGTCACGCATCTGTCTGCGCAGCGATTCCTACGTTTCGATCAAGGTGGCCGTGGAGCACGGCATCGGTGTCGGGTTGCTGCCGTGCTTTCTCGGTGACCACTCTGAACAGCTCGTGCGCGTGCCCGGTCCGCCGGTAGATCAGCTCACGATCGGACTCTGGGCGCTGACCCACCCGGACCTCGCCCGCTCGGCGCGGGTGCGCGCGTTCGTTGATCACGTGGCGAAGACCTTGCCCTTGGGCAGCGTGGCGACGACACGCTGATTCGGGTGTCAGGTGCGCCGGGGTCAGCGCCGCGACCGGGACGCGATGATCGCCTGAAAACAGCGCAGCGTCTCTTCGGACACGTGGTGTTCGAGGCCCTCGGCATCGAGCTCGGCCGTCTCCTCGGACACGCCGATGGCGCAGAGAAAGTCGAACACGATGCGGTGCCGTTCGCGCATGGCTTCAGCGAGGTGTTCACCCTTTTCCGTGAGGAAAATCGAGCGATAGCGTTCAGCGGTCAGGTAGCCGTCTCGCTGCAGGCGCGCCACGGTCTTGTTGACCGTGGCGGGACTGATGCCCAGACACTCGGCGAGATCGACACTGCGCGCTTCGCCCTTGGCCGCGATCAGATCGGAGACAAGCTCGACGTAGTCCTCGGCGACTTCGGTCTGGTGCGCGTCTCTAACGCGGCTGAACGCGGCGGCGACCTGTATGGGGTCGAGAACGCGGTTGGGTCGGGCGGGTGGCTTGGTCACGCACGTCGGGCGATGTGAGCGTGGCGCCAGTGTAGGCGAGTTATTCGCCGCCAGCAATTATCAAAGCACTTGCAATAAATGTTTGCCTTGGCTAAATTTCGAGCCCTCAACCGTGTTCTTGGAATTCCCGACTGTGACGCTTTTACGAACCCTGGTGACTCTGCTGGCCTGTGCACTGCCGGCCGGTGTGCTCGCCAAACCGATTACCGTGGCGACGACTTTCACCGTCATTGCCGACATGGCGCGCGAAGTGGCTGGCGACGCAGCCGAGGTGGTCTCGATCACCAAGCCCGGCGCCGAGATCCACAACTACCAACCGACGCCGCGCGACATCATTCGCGCCCAGAAGGCCGATCTGATCCTCTGGAACGGGCTGAACCTCGAACTGTGGTTCGAACCGTTCTTCGAAACCCTGACGGGGGTACCCGAAGCGGTCATCTCAGAGGGTGTCACGCCGCTCTCGATCGGGCAGGGCCCGTACACCGGCAAGCCGAACCCGCACGCCTGGATGTCCTTCGCCGACGCCGAGGTGTACATCGGCAACATCCGCGACGCGCTCAGCCTGCACGACCCGGCCAACCGCGAGACGTACGAGGCCAATGCGGCCGAGTACATCCAGCGCCTGCGTGCCGCGGCGGAACCCATCCGTGCCCTGATCGAAAAGGTGCCTCCCGATCGGCGGTGGCTGGTGTCGAGTGAGGGGGCCTTCAGCTACCTCGCACGGGACCTCGGCTTGCAGGAGCTCTACCTGTGGCCAATCAACGCCGACGCGCAGGGCACGCCGCAGCAGGTCAAACGGGTGATCGACACCGTTCGGGCGGAGGCCATCCCGGCGGTGTTCAGCGAGAGCACGGTGTCGGACCGTCCCGCCAAGCAGGTGGCCCGCGAAACCGGTGCCCGCTACGGCGGGGTGCTGTATGTCGACAGCCTCAGCGAAGCCGGCGGGCCGGTGCCGACCTTTCTCGACCTGCTGCGGGTCACCGCTGAGACGATCGCCAAGGGGTTGAACGGGTGATCGAGCGCCTGGCGCGCGACGACGCGACGGCGTTGGATGTGGCTGAGCCCCGCTCAGCGGCGCCGTCAAAACAGCGGGTTGCCGCAGCAGATGCGTCGGGCGCCGCTGCGTCGGGCGCCGCCGCGTCGGGCGCCGCTGTGTCGGGCGCCGCCGCGTCGGGCATCGTCGCACGCGACCTGTGCGTGACCTACCGCAACGGCCACACGGCCCTCGTCGATGCGAGTTTCGCCGTGCCGACCGGCACGATCTGCGGGCTGGTCGGTGTCAACGGTGCCGGCAAGTCGACCCTGTTCAAGGCGCTGATGGGTTTTGCCCCCGTGACCCGGGGCGACGTGCGCATCCTCGGTGGCAGCGTGCCCGAGGCCCTGAAGGCCAATCGCGTGGCCTACGTGCCGCAGAACGAAGACGTCGACTGGGATTTTCCGGTGTTGGTGCGCGACGTGGTGATGATGGGGCGCTACGGGCACATGGGCTTCCTGCGCATGCCGCGCCGCCGCGACCACGCGGCGGTGGACGCTGCGCTCGCTCGGGTGGGTCTGTCCGATCTCGCCGAGCGGCAAATTGGCGAACTCTCCGGCGGGCAGAAGAAACGCGTTTTCCTCGCCCGCGCCCTGGCGCAGAACGCCGATGTCATCCTGCTCGACGAGCCGTTCACCGGTGTCGACGTCAACACCGAGGAGGCGATCATCAGCTTGATGCACGCCTTGCGAGAAGAGGGGCGGCTGATGCTCGTGTCAACCCACAACCTCGGCTCGGTGCCGGCCTTTTGCGGCCAGGTGATCCTGGTGAACCGCTCGGTGCTGGCAGCAGGCCCGACCGAGCACGTCTTCACGCGTGACAACCTCGAGAAAGCCTTTGGCGGCGTGCTTCGGCGTTTTGTGCTGGGTGGGTCAGCCTTGCACGATGACGACGACCCGCGCAGCGTCACGGTGATCACCGACGACGAGCGCCCGGTCGTCTTCTACGACGAGGACGACGAGGCCTCGCCGTGATCGAGTGGTTGGTTGAACCGTTCGGGTACGGCTTCATGCGCACTGCGCTCTGGTGCTGTGCCCTGGTCGGTGCGGTGTGCGGGTTCCTGTCCGCCTACCTGATGCTCAAGGGCTGGTCGCTGATCGGCGACGCGCTCTCGCATTCCGTGGTGCCGGGCGTGGCCGGAGCTTACATTCTCGGCTTGCCGTATTCGCTTGGCGCCTTCATTGCCGGGTTTCTCGCCGCCGGTGCGATGCTGTTCATCAACCAGCGCAGTCGCTTGAAGCAGGACGCCGTGATCGGGCTGATCTTCACCGGCTTCTTCGGAGCCGGCCTGTTCATGGTGTCGCTGTCGCCGACGGCGGTGGACGTGCAGACCATCGTCTTCGGCAACGTGCTCGCCATCGCACCCGGTGATGCCCTGCAACTGCTGATCATCAGTCTGATCGCGTTTGCGGTGTTGCTGAGCTGCTGGCGTGAGCTGCTGCTGGTGTTCTTCGACGAGGCCCACGCGCGCACCGTCGGGCTCAACCCGACGCGGTTGAAGTTGGTGTTTTTCAGCTTGCTCAGCGCCTGTGCTGTGACGGCATTGATGACGGTCGGCGCCTTTCTCGTGATCGCGTTGGTGGTCACGCCGGGGGCAACGGCCTACCTGCTCACCGACCGGTTCTCCCGTCTGCTCTGGCTCAGCACCGTGATCGGGGCGGTGACCAGCGCCGTGGGTGTCTACCTGAGCTACTTCCTCAACGGCAGCACCGGCGGTGTCATCGTGGTGTTGCAATCGCTGCTCTTTCTGTGTGCGTTCTGCTTCGCGCCCAAGCACGGCGTGCTGTCCGCCCACAGGCGGGCGCTGGCCCCGGAGGCGGCGCCGTGATCGAAACCTGGTTGGCGGAACCCCTGTCGTTCGAGTTCATGCGGCGCGCGCTCTGGGTCGGGTCTCTGGTGGCCTTGTCTGCGGGTCTGCTCTCCGCCTACCTCGTGCTCAAGGGTTGGTCGTTGATGGGCGATGCGGTTGCACACGGTGTGTTGCCGGGTATCGTGGTGGCTTACCTCGTGGGGTTGCCGCTCGCGCTGGGCGCCTTCTTCGCGGGCATGGTGTGCGCCGTGTCGGTCGGGTTTATCGCAGAGCGCTGTCGCGTCAAGGAGGACACCGTGATGGGTGTCGTGTTTTCCGGCATGTTCGCGTTCGGCCTGGTGATGTACACACGGATCGAATCCGACGTGCACCTCAACCACATTCTGTTCGGTGACATGCTCGGCGTGGAGCGCAGCGACATGGTGGAATCGAGTGTCATCGCTGTGGTGGTTATCGCACTGGTGCTGTTGCGTCGTCGCGACTTGATGCTCTACGCCTTCGACAGCCAGCACGCGCGTGCAGTCGGTGTGCCGGTGACATTCCTGCACTACGGCCTGTTGGTGCTGTTGTCCCTGACCATCGTCGCGGCGCTCAAGGCGGTGGGTCTGATTCTCTCCATCGCCATGCTGATCGCGCCGGGGGCCGTGGCCTACCTGCTGACAACCCGGTTGGATCGCATGCTGCTGCTCGCACCGCTGGTCGCGCTGATTGCCACCTGGGGCGGTGTGCTCAGCAGTTTTCAGTGGGACAGCGCTCCGGCGCCGACAGTGGTGCTGTGGCTGCTCGCGTTGTTTGTACTGGCTTTTCTGTTTGCACCGCGCGGCGGCGTGTTGCGGCGGCGTCCCGGACCCGGGGTGCATTGAGGTGTCGCGCGATCGCATCTGCGTGGTGGGCTGCGGCTACGTGGGTACGCGCCTGGTCGGCGCACTGCAGTCGCAGGGAGCTGACGTTGTCGCCACGGCCCGCACGGCCCGGACCGAGGCCGGGGTGGCGGTGCACGCACTCGACCTCGATGCCCCCGAGCCTGTGGCACTGCCACCACACGCCGTGTTGATCTACCTGGCACCGCCGCAGCCGGACGGCGACACCGATCGGCGCTCTCTGAACCTGGTAAATGGCTTGCAGAACGCACCGCCAAGGCATGCCGTGGTGTATGTATCAACCACGGGTGTCTACGGTGAGTGTAAGGGCGCCTGGGTGGACGAGACGGCACCGCTGCGGCCGTCCACGGCGCGTGCGCAGCGTCGGGTGTCGGCCGAAGGTGTCTGGCGGGCAGCTGCAGCTGCCTGGCGGGTCCCACTCGCCGTCCTGCGTGTGGCCGGGATCTACGGTCCGGACCGACTGCCGCTCTCCCGACTCGCGTCGGGGGCGCCGCTGATGCAAGTGGACAGGTCGCCGTACACCAACCGGATCCACGTCGACGACTTGTTGACGGCCTTGCAGTGTACGATCGGTTTGGACGAGACTGTCGACGTCGCCGACGGCGCCCCGCTGCGCCTGACCGCCTTCTACCATGCGCTCGCCGATGCGAGCGGGCGGCCTCGGCTGGTCGAAACCGACAATGACGCCCTGGTGCCGGTTGTGCGTGCGGGATTTGGCGAATCGCGGCGCGTGCGCGCCGAGCGGTTGCGGTCGCTGGTGTCGCTGCGCTACCCGACGGTGCTCGAGGGCATTCGCGCCAGCTTCGGGTAGGCTCGTCGCGACCGGTGTCGCGGCGCGCGTTCGGCGATCCGGGTGGCGGCAATCTGCAGCGGTGCGCTGTGTCGCACCGCTGCACGCCGCCGGTCGTCAGCCTTTGAGTGCGGTGTGGATAGCGTCGCGCACGGTGTCGACCGGTTGCACCCCGTCGACACGGGTGTAACCCTGCGCGCTGTTGGCTGCACGGTCGCTGTAGTAGCTGATCAAGGGTGCGGTTTGCTGGTGGTAGACCGCGAGCCGCTCACGGACCGTGTCTTCCTGGTCGTCGTCCCGTTGGATCAGCGCCTCACCGGTGACATCGTCGACGCCCTCTGACTTCGGCGGGTTGAACTGGACGTGGTACGTCCTGCCGGAGCCGGGGTGTACGCGTCGTCCGCTCATGCGCTTGACGATTTCGTCGTCGTCGACCGCAATCTCGACGACGTGGTCGATGTCGATGGCGGCGTCGGCCAAGGCGTCCGCCTGAGCGAGGGTGCGGGGGAAGCCGTCAAACAGGCAGCCATTGGCGCAGTCGGGTTCCTGCAACCGCTCCTTGACCAGACCGACGATGATGTCGTCGGAGACCAGGCCGCCCGCGTCCATGATTTTCTTGGCCTCGACGCCGAGCGGCGTGCCAGCCTTCACGGCGGCGCGCAGCATGTCGCCTGTCGAGATCTGGGGAATACCAAACGCGTCGCAGATGAACTGCGCTTGTGTGCCTTTTCCGGCGCCGGGTCCGCCCAGCAATATGATTCGCATCTGTGAATGTCCTCTGAAGTACACTAATCGAACTGCGTCGCCACCGGGGTGTCGACACGGAAACAGCGGCTAAACCGCGCAAACTAACCCAGACCCGAGCGCCGACCCAATGGGACACCGGTGGGCAGGTGCGCCGGCGTGCTCAGGACCAGCCACATGCCTCTGCCCCCCGAACTCAGTCACCTTCGCCGCGACCTGCGGCTCGAGGTCGAGTTGTGCGGACATGCGCTTCGCTTCGACACCACCTGGGGCCTGTTTTCACCCAAAGCCATTGATGAAGGTAGCCGTTTGCTGCTCGATCACATGGAAATCAACCGCACCGACACCTGCCTGGACCTGGGCTGCGGCTACGGCCCTCTCGGGCTGTGCATGGCCAAGCAGGCGCCGGCCGGGCGATCGGTGTTACTGGACAAGGACTTCGTGGCAGTCGACTACGCGCGGCGGAACGCCTCGTTGAACGGTATCGACAACGTCGAGGTCTTGTTGAGCAACGGTTTCAGCGCCATCGGTGACGAGCGCTTCGATGTGATCGCATCGAACTTGCCCGCGAAAGTGGGTAACGAATTGTTTTACCTTTACTTTTACGATGCGCTTGACCGGATGCCTGTGGGCGGGCGTCTCTACGTTGTGGTGATCAACGGCCTCAGGCATTTCGTCTCGCGCGCCTTCGGTGAGGTCTTCGGCAACCACAAGAAGGTCAAGCAGGGGCGGACTTACACGGTGGCCATGGCCGAGCGTGCGGCCCCGTGACGGGCACACTGGCGTCGTCGACCACACGCGTGTCGCACCTGGCCGGGGTGTTCACGCTCATCTTCGCGTGTTTCGCCACCGGCGCGGAGGCGGCGAGTCGGGTGGTGCAGCGGGCGGCCTTTCAGGCGGCACTCGACGCCCTGCGCGCCGGCGACCGGGCGACCTTTTTCGCCGAAGAGGCCCGAATCCGCAACTACGTGCTGCACCCGCACCTGCGCTTCGAGCTCGCGATGGACACCGTTTCCCGCTCACCGTGGCCCGAGGCCCGCGCTGCTGTGTTGCGTTTTGCCAAGGCCGAGCGGGACAGCGAACTGGCCGTGGCGTTGGTGCGCTCGGCCCGCCGGCGGTTGCGCGACGCTGCCGACTGGCAGGGCGTGCTGGACAGCGCGGATTGGCCGTCGGCGCGGCCCATGCCGTGTCTCGAGTTGCGCGCGCGCGTCGCGCTCGGTCGACAGACGGTGCTGAGCGATGTCGATCGGCTGCGTTGGACCGCGCGGCATTGGCCGGCAGACTGTGAGGCGGCGTTCAATGCCTTGCTCGCGCAGAATGCGGTGTCCGGCGCGGACCTCTGGGCGCGCCTGGCCACCCTGATGGACCGCGGCCGACTCGACGCGGCGCGGCAGTTCTTCCCCCGCCTCTCGAACGCGGACGACGCGCTTTTACAGCTCTGGATTGACGGGCATACCGCGCCGGCGGCGCACATCGACAACCCGTTGATCCACGCCAATACCACGTTCAACCGCAACATGGCGCGCCACTTCATGTCGCGGTGGGCGCGTCGTGACCCGGTGGCGGCCACGCGCCACATCGCCAGCCTTATCCGGGACGGGCGGTACGACCGCGACACGCACATGGCGATGCTGCGCACCGTGGCAATTCGCGCCGCCGTTGACTACCACCCGGGCGCGCTGAAGTTGCTCGCTGCGATCCCGGATGACTCGCACACGGCCAAGACACGCGCCTGGTGGGTGCGCTCGGCCCTGCGCGCGACCGACTGGTCGGCGGTGGTCGCCGGTGTCGATGCCATGCCCGCCCCACAGCGGCACGACGGCGCCTGGCGCTACTGGCGCGCGCACGCCCTGATTGAACTCGGGCGCGGTGAAGCGGGCCGGGCGGTGCTGGCCGAGTTGGCCGGGACGCGCAGTTACTACGGGTTTCTGGCTGCGGACCGGCTCGGGCTGACCTACCAGCTCGAACAGTCGCCCATGCCGCGCGACCCGGATCTCCGCACGGCCCTGCAAGCCCGCGCGGATGTGCAACAAGCTCGCGAGTACTGGGTGCTCGGGCTCGACGCCTGGGCGCAGCGCACCTGGCAGCGGTTGGCGCGCGAGTTGGAGCCTGCGGCGTTTGCCGAGCTGGTTACCGTGACGCACGACTGGGGCTGGCACGACCGGGCGTTGGCCGGCAATGCCCGCACCCCGTACAGCGCGGACCTGACCCTGCGCTTTCCCTTCGCATTTTCCGACAGTGTCGCGAAGCACGCACAGGCGCAACGGCTGGACCCGAGCTGGGTTTACGCCACAGCCCGCCGGGAGAGCGGGTTTCGGCCTGCGGTGCGTTCAGGTGTCGGGGCCGTTGGGCTGATGCAGCTCATGCCGGCGACCGCGCGAGCGGTCGCCGCGGCGCGCGGTGAGTCCGGCGCTGGCGACCTGACGAACCCGGGACGCAACATCCAGTTGGGCACACACTACCTTGCACAGCTGCGGGAGCGGTTCAAGGGGTCGGTGGCGCTGACAACGGCCGGGTACAACGCCGGCCCGAGCCGGATCAAACGCTGGACGCGGGACAATTGGGTCGGGGGCGGGCCCGCCGAGACGGCGCGCTGGGTGGAGACGCTGCCAATCGACGAGACCCGCAACTACGTGCAGGCGGTGATGGCCTACGCCACGGTGTACGACTGGTTGGCCAACGCGCACCAGGATGTGCGTCTGACGCGGCGACTTGGCGCCCTGCCAACGCTCGACTAGGTGTGATCTTTCAGTAGGTTGTTCATCCGAGCCCCTTGCTCGATGCTGTTGGGTGTCTAGCTCCAACACACCAAAGAGGCCCGGATGAACACCCACAAGAATGCCCGATTGACGCCCTTCAGTCGACGGGTTCTGGTCGAGCGCATCCTCTTTCAGGGGATGTCTGTCAAAGACGCTGCAGACGCCTCTGCTGTCTCCACCCGAACCGCCTACAAGTGGCTTGCGCGTTTCCGACACGGTGGCTTGCCTGCACTGGCGGATG